>JAYVMJ010000433.1:0-10833 GCA_043759025.1 Verrucomicrobiota bacterium
GCTTCCGATGGCCAGGGCGCGGTTCAACTTGTGCGGGATTCGGCGCCTGACATGGTCTTGCTCGATTTGCATCTGCCGAAGCTCGATGGTTTCGGAGTAGCGGAGGCGATCCGGCAGGCGGCGCCGAAGATTAAGATATTGGTGCTATCATCGCACTGTGACGATTTCACCGTTTTTCGCGCGGAAAAAACGCACGTCAACGGATTTGTGGACAAGAATACCAACACCGTTGCGGTTTTGAAGGAGGCGATCACCGCAGTAAGCAAGGGGTTCACCTATTTCTCGCCGGAATTCCTGCGACTGAAGGCGGCGCGCCACGATGATCCCCACTCCTTCGACAAGCTGCTGACGAATCGTGAGCGCGGCATGCTGGTGCTCATTGGCGAGCCTTTTCAAGACTGGGAAATTGCGATGCGACTGGGTGTTTCGGAGCAGACGGTCGAGAAGCACCGTTTTAATATCCTCAAAAAACTGGACCTGAAAAGTACGATCGAGCTGGTGCGCTACGCGCGCGACCATGGCTTTACGCTGGCCGCGCTGCGCCGGGATGACGGCGGACTTCTGCCGTAAGCGATTCAACTTCGCGCCGTACGCGCGAAAGCATGCTGCCAAAGGCTTCACGGTTGCCGTTATTGGCGGCGTTTTGCAGGGCCGAAGCCGCGGTAGCCAGCGGCGCACTGCCAACCAACCGCGCGTGGGAAAGAACGCCATGGGCGGCTTCACCCAATTGTTTGAAGTCGGTGCTGCGGGCTGCCTGATCGAGCTGTTTTTCCGCGTCGCCCAATGCAGTTAGGAAAAGTTCGATCTGGCGGCTGAGTCCCTGACCGGTGCCGTCGGAAATGTATTCGAGTAACGAGACGTCAACGCCGGTTGCGGCGATTTCAGGCGAGACGTGCATCGTGGCGGCGGCCAGATGCCGCCGGCCGGCGGCGGTCAGGACCCGGCGCAGTTTTTGCGGCGTGAGCGGCTTGCCGACAAATGCGTCCATGCCCGCATTCAAACAGAGCGCGCGATCTTCCATCGTGCAATACGCCGTGACGGCAAGAATGATGGTGCGCGGACCGTTTAATTCCAGCGCACGAATGCGGCGGGCAACCTCGGTGCCGTCCATATCGGGAAGGTTGCGATCAAGGAGAACCAGGTTGTGCCGTTTTTCAGCGAAGAGCTTCAGCGCCTCGGCACCGTTGCTGACCCGCTCGCATGCCAGACCGAATTTGCTCAGAACAGCGGCGGCGGCCATCGCATTGTAATTGGTGTCTTCCACCAGCAGAACAGTGCAATTCGGCAGGAGGGGCGTGGCCATCGGTTGAGCGGGAGCGTCCGGTTCCGGTATCGGGAAAATATCGAGTGGAAGTCTCAGATAAAAACGCGCGCCTTGTCCCAGACTGCTGTTAACGCCAACCGAGCCAGACATCAATCCGGCCAGCAGCCGGCAGGAGGCCAGGCCCAAGCCTGTGCCGGTGATTTCCTTGGACTGGGAATCCGTGAGGCGGGAGAATTTGCTGAAGAGTCGCCGCTGACCTTCCTCGCTGATTCCCGGTCCCTGATCGGTTACGGAGAATTCAATTTCCTCCGGTGCGTCCGCGGGGATCGTCACACTGAGTTTGACGGGGCCGCCGGCATATTTCAGCGCGTTCGTGATGAAATTGACCAGAATTTGTTGAATGCGTCCAGCGTCTCCGACGTAAGCGGACGGCAATTGGGGATCAGTCTCGACTTGGAGCACGGCACCGCTCGCGATGGCCTCCATCTTGAACATCATGGCGATCGATCGGAGAAGTTCGGCCGGAGCGAAGGGGCCGGGACGTAATTCTATTTGCCCGGCCTCGATACTGGCGAAATCGAGCACGTCGTCGACGAGGGTCGAGAGATAGGTGGTGCATTCACGCAACGTTGAGACGAGTTCCCTTTGTTTCCCATCGAGCCACGTGTCCTCGAGCGCAAGCGCGAGGCCAACAATCCCATTAAGCGGATTGCGGATGTCGTGGCTCATGTTGGCGACAAATTGAGTTTTGGCCGCGCTGGCCTTTTCCAATTGGTCGGTGCGTTCGAGGACCTTGTGTTCCAGTTCGACGTTACGCTGGCGCAACAACCGCACCCGCCAGCGATAAAGTCCGAAGCCGATGGGGAAGAGCGCAAGCAACGCGCCCAACATGGCCGGGACCGTGCGCCACCACGGAGGAAGAATCTCAAAATGACTGACGGCCGCTTCGCTCGCCACGCCGGTTTCAGCGACTGTGCGGACGCGGAAGGTGTAAGTTCCGTCGCGCAAGGCGGTGAATTCTCGCTGCGACGAGTCGGCGGCGGGAACCCAGTGTTGGTCCACGCCATCCAACATCGTTTCAAGGTGGAGTTCAGGGCGGTTGGCAAATTCAGGGGCGGAAAATTTAAAGACGATCACCCGCGTTGAATAGGGCAGGGGATGCGTGATATTTTGCGCGGGCTCGTTGTCGCCGACGGGAGCGATTGCCCGGAGAAGAGGTGGCTGGGGGATCGGAGCGGACAGTCCGTGTGCGACCGTGTTTCGCAGCAATCCGTTGGTACCACCGATCCAAAGGTTAGTTGCTCCGCCGGCGTCAGTCTCGGCGAAAATCGATTCGGGAATGCCAATGTTCCAGAGCCCGTCGACGGAATGTGGCTGCCAAATGGCGTGGTCACCGTTAATCGTAATCCGCGCGACGCTGGCTGGCTGATTGGGGGACCCGGCATAGGTCACCCAAAAATTTCCGTCCGCGGCGATTTCCGAAAAGGCGCTCAGGATCCGCGAAGGATATTCTTCTATCGGCTGAAAGTGGGTGGCCTCACTATTCAAAATCCATCCTGCTGAAGGTGAAAGTGCCACAACGGTCCTGTTCAATCCCGCGATAACCCGAACGAAACCAGCATGGGTTTCAGGCAGTCCAAAGGATGCAGGAGCCTCAATCGCTTCCACCGGTCCGTTCTCGTCGGGAGTTGCGATAAATGCGGCCCGACTATTTGTGCCCAGCCACAGCCGCCCTTGTCCGTCTTCGGCGATGGAGTTGACGATATCCGGCAGATCTTTCACGAGAACGCGCGATTTGCCGTTCTCATCCATGAGTAACACAGAGTGTTGGTTCGATACCAGAAATTGGCCCTGAAAAATCCGCGACGGTTTCACCACGAAGGCGTTCGTGAGCGAAGATGACAGTCTGCTGGTATTGCCATCGAAGATTTTCTTAACACCGAGCCCGCCTGCAACCAGTAACCCACGTTCGGTGGGTTGAAAATCGGCAATTTCTGCCATGGATGAGTCGATCGAATGAAAACTCTCAGTTGCCGGGTCCAGTTCCAGAATGCTGTTGGGCGTGGCGGTGACTATCCGGCCCTGGCTGCGGGTAATCCTGATGATAGGCCGATTTTGAAGTCCCGCAGCCGGGGAGAAAATCCGGGAAGGACTTTTGAGAGCAACATGAAAAATAAAGAAATCGGAGGTTCCCCAAAGTCCCTGCTCCCGATCGACTAAAACTGACAGGATGGAGTTGGTGGGCAGGCCATCCTTTTCGGTTAGGATCTGATCGAGATTTCCTTTTTTATCGACGATTGCGATCCCACCGAAATAGGTGGCAAGCGCAATCCGGCCGTCGGGCAATCTTGTGACGCAGGTGAGGCGGTTGCGTTTAATGTAGGCGGACGCTTCGGTCGCAAATGGAACCAACTGTGAGTCGACGTAATTGAACAGGCCGTTGGAGGTCGCCAGTAGATAGCCCGCTGCGTTCGGCTCGAGCCACATGACCATTGCTTGTCCAAGAACGGAATTTGGGATGATCAACCGGGGGCCTTCGGGACCCATTTTATACAAGCCGGTGGGTGCATGGTGAATGTAGATGTCATCGCCCGCGCGCATCGCCTCCAAATGGCGCTGGGGTGTCGGCATCGGCCAGATCTGGAATTTAGTGCCGTCCCATCGAAAGATTTTTTCGGCGGCAACAAAGAGCGCACCGTCGTGTTCACCGAAAACATACCACGATTCGATTCCTTTGGTTTGGTCGACCGGCAACTGGGGAAGCAAGGAATGATAGTCCCAGGAGCCGGCGGAGTTTTGGTCGTACCAGCCGATCTCACCATAGGCAGCAGCCCAGAGTTTCCCGTCCTTTCCGAAATCAAGGCTGCGAAGACCATACGCGCCATTGATGGGGAACCGATCCCATTTGGCGCCGTCGAAACGAACCAGCGCATCGCTGCCAAAATAGAGTGTTCCGTCGGGCCCCTGACGAGTGATAGAAACGCTCGCGTCACCGCCGAAATCGCCTGCGGTATAGGTTCGAACCAAAGGGCGGATTTGCTCGCTCGCTAATGAGTTTGGGACCCACGAAAGCAGGGCCGATGACCACAAAAAAATAGTCATCAGCCGATTGCTTTTAAAGTCCCCAAGACAAAGCCACCGCATGGCATTATTCGTGGGAGAGTGTGGCCCGAATGGCGATTCCTTTTCGGTTAAATCTACCGGAAATCCGGTAGTCGGCGCGATGGCTTCGCGGATGGGTTTCGCGATGATTTTGATGTTATGAAAACAATAAAACATCTGATCCTCGGAGTGCTTTCCTGCCTCCTTCTTGCTGTGGGGTTTGCAAACTTAAGCCAGAACAACTCGGCGCTGAACAGTACTCTTTCGGATTCGACGGTTATCAAAGGTTCGCTCGCCCGCCTGCCCGGGCCACCTGCTCCTGGGGGCGGAACATCCCCATTGAGTTTGGTGCAGCTCGTTTAATATGTTCAGTATTGCTGCATTCCGATACCGAAATGTTTTAAGCACCGTTGGAGGCCCCATTGCGTCGATCGAGTCTGGTGTCCTGCCCGTTTGCGGGCGCCAGATGGTTCAAGCTAACGCAAGGCTCTCGCGGGATTTGAGTTGTGGGGCAAGGCCCGCGATTTACGGGGACGCGGACGGTACCGGCACGCATCGGGAGGCGCGGATTGCCCGGCAGATTGCAGTTTCTGAAGCGCTCGAAAAATGGGCGTTTCATTCCACCGTGAAATCGAATTGCGCAAAGGAGTTCGGGTTTGAGATCGATCCATCATCCAATGGCCTGTGCGCTGTTCCCGGGCTGACCGGCCGTGGTGCGCGGCGCGGCGCGATGTTGGAAGCGGTCGAACGTTTTAGCCTCGGCGCTTGGTGGGAAGGCCGGGGGCGATGGCGGTTATTCGATACGGATTGGCCGGGAGTTTCGGCAGTGGCAATTGATGGACCGTTTGGTGGCGTCACGGTAATCGCCTTTTCCCGGACGGATTTTGGCATGTTTGTTTACGGTCATGCAGCGGAGGAATCGTTTGGCGCGGCCTGTGAGCGTGCCGTTGTTCAGCTGGCCCGGCACGAACGCATGTTGTACTCATGGTGGCTCGGTTTTGTCTCAGGCGAGAAGCGCACGCCGATGGATATGTTTGAGCGCCGCTGTCTTTTTTTTGGAACCGAGGAAGGTCACGAATTGTTTCTTCGCAGACTGCGGGACAACGTGCAGTCCGATATGCCCTCGGCTTCGGTGATTTGCGATCGCGACATCCCAGGTCCTTGGTCCGACTATACCACGGTTTGGCGTTTTGCGCTTCGCCCGGCTTCGAGCGGATATTTAAACGGCGGCGACGATTATTTTTTTTGGTGAACTCATTCCGGGATTAGTTATTTTTTTGACGGCCCATTTTTCCGCGCACTATTTCATTTATTCTCTTCATGTCGGACTCTGAGTACACCTCGAAGGAAAAGCGCAAACTCAAGGGTGCGGAGCGCACGGACGAGCAGGCGCTGCGCATGGAGCGTTTGGAGAACATGGGGCTGCTGGCAACGCGGGTGGCGCATGATTTGAACAATATGCTCGCGCCAATGAAGATGGCCATACCCATGCTTCGTTCTTCTGTGGCTGACGCGAATGCACGCAATTTACTCGATTCACTCGAAAGCACCGTGGGACGGGCCACGGCGCTGGTGAGGCAAATTCTCGAGTATGCAGACGGAGTGGGAGGGCAGCTTCAGTTAGTTCCGGTTCAACAGCTCCTCGAGGAAATTACGCTCTTTGTCACGGAGACGTTTCCTCGAAGTATCCGGATTGAGGATCGAGTGCGGCCGGACTTGTGGCAGGTAAATGCAAACCTCAGTCAACTCCATCAGGTTTTGCTCAATCTATGTGTCAATGCGCGCGATGCGATGCAGCATGGAGGCACGCTTCGCCTTGGCGCGGAAAATTGTGTGCTCGATGCGATGGCGGCGGCGAAGATTGAGGGCGGCCGCACCGGTTCTTATGTCGTCTTGCAGGTTGACGACACAGGCACGGGATTTTCGCCGGTGGTGATGGCGAAAATCTGGCAACCATTCGTCACCACAAAAAAAGCCGGGAAGGGCTCCGGCTTGGGCCTGTCGACTATTCGCGATATTATTGCCCACCACAAGGGCTTCATCCATTTGCAAACGGTGTCCGGGAAAGGCACGTCCTTCCGGATTTATTTGCCGGCCGTCGGGAATCCGCCGCCGAAGCCGATTCAATCGATCGCCCAGCAAAATTATCGGCCCCTGGTACATTTGCGAGGGTGAGCGATTCGTTGGCGAGGGCGATTGGGGCGGCGAACCCGATCAAACGAAACAATAAAAAAGCCGCGCAAAATAGCGCGGCTTTGAGATCAGAAAATAACCGAAGCAATTACTTCTTCGGAGCCGATGCCTGCACTTGGGCCAGTCGTTTGTCCAAGACGTTCATTTCGGTCACAAGACGTTCCTCCACTTTCTTGCGGTCGGAGCTCGTGACGATGCTCAGGCTTGCCGCGTCGCGTACCACATTCGCCGGAAGCGAAAGGAGACGGGTAATGAGACCCTGATCCTTGAAGGTGCTCAAATAAAGCGCGGTGATCTCGTGGGAAAGTTTCATCGAGTCCTGAGCCACGGCCTGCGAGGAGAGGAGTTGATTGTTGAGCTCCTGGTTGCGGGACATTTCGGCCGTTAATACACCGTTGATTTGATCGGAAATACGCTGACTATAGCCGTTGATGGATTCCCGGGTGAGATTTTGGTCCTTCGACATATCGGCGAGAATCGGGGAAATTTTATCAACCATCCGGCTCGATACTTTGTCGATCTGCTCGTTCTGGATTTTTTCCGCTTCCTCCGGAGTCTTGGGCAGCGGACTGTTCGGTTGGATCTTGTGGGCGATCGCCTCGGCGAGTTGATTGACTTTGTCCGCATTAATCTTGGCGAATTCCTCGTCCGTCATCAACACGTCCGCCTGACGCTTGGAAATCGCGTCCTTTAAAAGTTGATTCACCGCTTCGATGTGGCGGCGGGTTTCTTCACCGGAGGCTTTCATTTCCGCCGCGTTCTCTTCGCGAAGCGCGGCGATTTGTTTTTGTTGTTTGTCGGCCAGATCGGTGACTGTTTGCTGGTAGAACCAAAATGCCGCGCCAACGATAACAATAGCGGTAAGGATGACCGCGGGAAGTTGCTCTTTAAACTTTTGCCACATGATAGTAGGGAATGTCTGGTTGAGGGTGTGTCAGACTCCGACATCGATAACGACGTGATGTTCAAATGCAATGCCGCCTTACGGGAGAAATATATCAAAAATGAACCTAAATCGCTACGAGCAAATTATTTTCAATTACTGGCAAGCTCAGCCGGATGAACTCCAATTTTGGAAAACCAAAGTCATCGCGGCCTCCCGGATGGTGGCAGCGCCGGGCGAAACGGCGAGGGACTTGGAACGCGAGCTTTGGGATTATTTCGCAGAACGCAGTCAGCATGTGCGCGTGTTTAAAGACCTGAACGTTGGCGGCATCTGTCGGGTGAGCCTTTTGAATCTGGCAGAATATGTGCTAAGGTTGTGGGGACCGCCGCCGAAACCGAGGAAACTTTCGTCGAATCCACTGTCTTAATCAAAAAGTCGTAACATGGAATTTTCAATTATTTGCAATTACTGCATTTACAAAGTTGCCAGTCAGATGCATTCGTAATTCACCAGTTATCCACGCGATGGAAAACCCAAAAAGCGCTGTTTACAATTCATTGCAGCATCAGGTTGAAGTAAGGGCGAAGACATACGTTCTCGATACGAACGTTTTGCTGCACGACCCCCAATCGATCTACAAATTCGAGGACAATAACCTGGCGATTCCCGTCGAGGTTCTTGAGGAACTCGATGCGATCAAAGGCGAGCAGTCCACCGAGCGTGGGCGCAACGCCCGGCGAGTGCACCGCATCCTGCAGGAGTTGCTCCCGGATTCGCGATCGATGCACGAGGGGGTGAAACTCCCAAACGGAGGCACGCTTTCCGTGGTCATTAACCGTTACTTGGTCGAAAACAATTGGTCGTCCCCCGCGATGCAGCGGCTTCGCGCCGTGCTTTCCGATTTTACCAAGAAGGACAATCGCATCATCGCCAGCGCGCTGTTCGTGCAGGAAACCCACCAGCCGCCCACCATTTTAGTGACGAAGGACGTCAACGTTCAGCTCAAAGCCCGCGCCGTGGGCCTGGAAGCTGAAGACTATCTCAACGACAAGGTTCCCGAAGCGACGGCGGATGACGATGGTTACCAGACGCTCACGTTGGATGTCTACGAGATGCAGCGTTTTTGCTCAGAGGGTGAACTGGAATTGCCTGCGGAAGCCGTCGCCAAACTTTACTTGAACGAGTACGTTTTGCTGATGACTCCCGAGGGAAAAACGATGCCGGGGCGTTATTATGGCAACAACTTGGTGCGTCGGCTGCACCTGCCGGATTTCGTCAAGGCGCCGGGGGGTATTCCGATTCGGCCGCGAAATCTTGAACAACAATTCTTTGTCGATGCGTTGATGGACGATACGATTTCGCTCGTCACCTGTTTCGGTAAGGCGGGTACGGGAAAGACGCTACTGTCGACGGCGTGCGCACTCTTTCAAACCACCGATGAGAAGTCTCGGTATGATGGTCTTTCCATTTCCCGGCCGGTGATTGCGCTCGGGAAGGACATCGGTTTCCTGCCGGGCACTCTGGAAGAAAAGATGAAGCCATGGTTGCAGCCTTACCACGACGCGCTTGAGGTGTTGATGCCGTCAAAGCCTGCCAAGGAACCGCAGTTCGCCAGCAAAAAGACGGGCAAGAAAAACAAAAAACACGACGGCGCGATGTCGATGATGACGGCACCGCAGCCTGTGCATGGCGGTGGTACTCATAGTAATCATCCTGTCATGAAGCCCTACGAACGCCTCATCAGCAGCGGAGTGGTTGAGATCGAGGCGTTGTGCTTCATCCGCGGCCGTTCGATTGCGCGCAGGTTTTTCATTCTGGACGAAGCCCAACAGCTGACACCCCACGAAGTGAAAACGGTGATCACTCGCATCTCCGAAAGCTCGAAGCTGGTTTTGATCGGTGATCCGGCCCAGATCGATAATCCGTACGTCGATTCACGCAGCAACGGTTTGGTTTATTGCCACAACCGCATGAAGGGCCTGGCGCTCGCGGCGCACGTTAAACTCACGAAGGGCGAGCGTTCCAAACTCGCCGAGCTGGCGGCTGACTTGCTTTAATCCTTCGACTCGGCCTCCACAGGAACCGCGTCGGACTCGGCTTCCCTTTCTTCATCCTCGTCGAGCAAACTCGGCTCTTCGTTGCGATGGGCGATCCATTCCATGACGCCACTAAATAACCCGGTGAACATCAGGTCGCCGAGGAGCGTATTGCGGAAAAAGAAAATGGTGGGCGGATATTCAGGATGGCCGACCGTCAGCGCCTGCCACCAGCCCGCAAGGGTTTTGGCGTAAAAGGAATCGGTGGCCCAAGATTGGGTGTTGGTGGTCAGATAAAACAGGATGGCACCAAGCAGCGCGCCGTTCAGTAGATTGAGCCAGGATTTGTGTTTCGCGACTTTTGAACCGATCAGGAGCGCAAGTCCGAAACATAGCGAGCGGATCGCGAGGCCGCTGAACGACCAATAGAAACCGTATTCGTGCGCGTGAAAATTGTTCACGTAGATATCCGACAGTTCGAGCGCGATAAACGAGGCACACCAGAACCAAGGTTTTCGGACATACACTGCGGCGCAAAACGCGATGGCCGTGAAGGGGGAGAAATTCGACAGCGAAATATCCAAGGTTGGCAATACCCGGCAAAGTACTGCGAAAAGGATAAGAAGGGTCGCTACCAACATGGGATGGGAAGGTTGGGGCGGATCTTTAAAATGCCAGATTATTTCCCGTCAGTTCCGGCGGTATGACGATCATGGATTGGGTTGGCGCTGTTCCGCTTCCCGCGCCATCAACCAAAGCAAATCCGACAACCGGTTGATGTATTTGGACAAAACCGGACGAACGGTTCGCCCGTGCTTCGTCAAACCGGTGAGATGTCGTTCGGCGCGACGGGCGGTGGTGCGCGCGAGATCGAGCGCTGCAGCATGCAAATTGGCGCCAGGTGTCGCCCAACCGTCGAATTTCGGCTGGCGTGCCTCAATTGCAGCCACGGCGGATTCAATGCTTTTCAGTTCAATTTCGCCCACCTTCGCGAATTTGGAATCCAGATAACGGCTTGCATCACTCTCCGCGCAGCTGAGCTCGCCCATCAATGCGATCAAATCCCGTTGGATCTTTTCCAAGGCTTCCGCATCGCTGCCTCCCGGGCGCGTCGCTTTGGCAAAACCGATGGCCGCGTTCAATTCATCAAGCACGCCCACGGCTTCGACCTGCGGATGGTCCTTGGCCACTCGCTGGCCGTATAACATTCCGGTCGTGCCGTCGTCTCCGGTGCACGTCGCGATGGAGCGGTAGTAAGTTCGTGCGGGGGTGTCGGACATGTCACTCCTTTTTCGCGGATTCGCGGGTGCGTTTCTTCAGCGCTTTTAGATCCGGGTCGATGGCCAGGAGCG
>JAYVMJ010000434.1:0-5616 GCA_043759025.1 Verrucomicrobiota bacterium
GCGAATTAAAATCCCCGGCAAAAGGACGATTCGCTGTTTTTGTCGCCGCGAAATACCCGCGTTTTCAAAAACCCGACTTTTGGGACAGGCTCTAACTACACTTTTAAACACTTCGCTGCGAGTTTGCCGGCGCCCGGCGCCTAATTCGGGCGGTGCTGATTCGAATGGCGGCCCGACGTCCGTGGTGGCCGACGTCATTCGATGGCAACTATCCACGCAAATAAAAATTACCTGAGCGGAAGTTGGAGGCAAAAAGTAGTGCCGCGACCAACTTCGCTGGTGAAATCCACCTTGCCGCCGTGATTCTTAACGATGACTGCGTGGACTATGGCGAGTCCTTGACCAGTACCTTTGCCAAGTTCCTTCGTGGTAAAAAAGGGATCGAAAATGCGACCGCGAATTTCCTCCGGAATGCCTTCGCCGGTGTCCTCTACTTCAACCAAAACGTGGGTGTCGCTGTGTTGGGTCCGAATGGTGATGGTTCCGCGGCTGCGATCAGATGGGGTTTTCTTAATAACGGACTCAATGGCGTGGACCGCGTTGATTATGAGATTTAGCATCACTTGGTTGAACTCGTCCAGCATGCACCGCACGAGTGGAAGTTGGGGATCGAAATCGGTGACTAAGTCAGCGACGTATTTCCATTCGTGGCGCGAAATAGTGACGGCGGTTTCGATGATGCGGTTGAGATCCACCGGGCTGTGCTCGGTATTATTGGGGTGGGAAAATTCCTTGAGCGAGCCCACGATCCGGGCAACACGCCCCAGTCCATCGAGGCTTTGTGCGAGGGTTGTGGGGATTTCGCGCAGAAGATAATCCACATCAATTTCCTGCTCGATGGCGGATGCTAGGCGGGCTTGTTCCGTTAAATCTGGATGACGGGTCGCTGCGTCACGGATTGACCGAAGGGCGGAGAGCAGGGTTGAGATTTGGTTGAATGAATTGGTTAGAAAAGTGGTATTGTCGGTGATGAACTGCGTGGGAGTGTTAATCTCATGGGCGACGCCAGCCGCCAAGCGGCCGATAGCCTCCAATTTTTGAGCAAGCTGGTATTTTATCTCCAAATCGTGATGCTCCTGCTCCGCGAGTTTGCCTGCCGTGATGTCGCGCGAAGTCCCGAATGTGCCTATGATTTTTCCTGCCGCATTGCGCAGAGGTTGTTTCGTGGTGGACACCCAGCCAACCCGTCCGTCTGCCCAGGTTTCCTTTTCCTCCAGATCGATGATCGGTTCGCCGGTTCGAATTATGCGCTGCTCGGCGTCATACGCGGGCTGGGCATGCTCGGCGGTGAAGCGGTCAAAATCGGTCAAGCCAATGAAATTTGCAGGATCATCTGTTCCATCTTTTTGAGCTAAAGAGCGGCTGACGCGGATGAACCGGCTTTGCAGATCTTTAAAATAAATAGCGAGGGGTGTCGTTTCCAGCAGGGCGTGGAGCAGGAAGCTGTCGGAGGTAACGTTATTTTCGGGTGCAACGTTCCGGATTGCGTGGAGGCAGACGAAGCCGGCTGATTGACCGTCCGCGCCGGGATGATTGGTCAAGGTTGCATTGACCGGAAGCTCGCTACCCCAGACATCACGCAAGGTCCATTCACCCTGCCATTTTCCGAACACGCTGATGTGAACGAGGATTTCTTTTTCAAAGAGAGCAATGCCGCTAACTCCAGTGATATCCGTAAGGGTCAGATCAGTGAGTGACGATTGTTCTCCTGGATCGAGCCAGCGCTTCGCAGTATTATTGAGAAATAAAACCGCCAGAGTGGGCTTTTGGAAGATGGCAATAAAGGAAGGAGAATCCTCACTTGCCTTTAGCAAAATCGCTCCGCGCTGGTCGATAGGTAACGCATGGTCCTGAACGACGGGAGTTGGAAGGGGAATAGACATGAATGAACCCGACGCGTGATGGTTTGCCGAGCTTATCCAAGATGATCGGCTCAGCCCATCGCCTCTAAAGTTCAATGCGCAGGGTGCCGCACGGGGTCGGGCGGGGCAGCAATCGAACAAATGGTGTAAAAGTCGACGATAGATGTTCGTGAATGTCCTCGTGATTCGAGCCTCAGTAAAACCTAGCAGCCTGTCGGACTTAGAAAATGAAGGCTATCTGGCACCACGTATTTGCCCGAAATAATTTATTCGAAGGCGAATATTTATCTGTAGACGCCTTCAGTCGGCAAAGTCCGGCAGGCCGCTAGATCAACTCAAGCGGAAGCTCGATTGGGCCGATATCTACCAAGCCTCTTCCCGTCTCCGCGGAGCGAAGCTGCCCCCATGACACCCAAAATTCTTTTTATTGACGACGACGCTAACATCTTGGCCGCCCTGGAGCGCAATCTGCGTAAATTATTTACTTTCGATACCGCCCTGGGTGGACAGGAGGCGTTGGAGTCTTTGCGCACCCGGGGACCTTACGCTCTGCTTGTCGCCGATATGAGCATGCCAGGCATGGATGGGGTGGAATTTCTCGAACGCTCCACTGAGCATGCACCCCATGCGGTGCGCATAATGCTCACCGGCAACGCCGATCAACGGACGGCCGTTTTCGCAGTCAATCGGGGGAAAGTCTTCCGATTTTTGAACAAACCCTGCCCGCTTGAGATGCTGGTGCCGGCGCTTGAAGCCGGATTGAAACATTTCGAACTCCTTCAAATGGAGCGCGAACTCCTTGAGGGCACATTGACGGGAAGCGTGAAGATGTTTTCCGAAGTGCTCGGGATGGTCGCTCCAATCGCGCTCGGCCGCGGCCAGCGGTTGCGGGATTCAATGCGACAATTTGCGCGATTTATCAATGCCGCGCCCGTATGGGAATTGGAGGTCGCCGCATTACTTTCTTCGATTGGTTGCGCATCACTTCCGGCCAGGGTTCTCGAAAAACTAGGGGCGGGTGAAGATCGTACCTGTGAAGAAGAAAAAATCGTGCGTTGTGTGCCGCAGATTGGACACGATCTTCTCGTTGGCATTCCCCGGCTGGAAGGAGTGGCAAAGATAGTGCTCTTTCAGCAGAAATCATTCGATGGTACTGGGTTTCCCGCAGTTCGATGCGTTGGTGAAGAGATTCCACTAGGTGCGCGAATACTGAAAATTCTTGGCGACCGGATGGCCCTCGAAGCCGAAGGTACAATAAAGGAGCGAGCCTTTGAAATGATGAAGTCGCAGCGTGGCGTATATGATCCCAAGTTGCTTGAGCTTTCGTTCCTCTGTTTCAGTACCTACCTGGCAAACGCCGTGTCGGGCAGTGCACCCGTTCGGGCACTTTATGTTAAAGACCTGTTGGTTGATCAGGTGGTCGTATCGGATATTACCACTGCAGAGGGATTGGTTCTGGTTGGGGCTGGCAATCGTTTAACGCCAATGATCCTCCAGCGCCTGAAGAACTACGACGCTCTTGGCGAGGTGAAGCAACCCGTGCTCATGCAGGATCCTGTGCCTCCGGTATGAACGCAGCGCCCCATTCCATCCGGACGAACGATCTCGCAAGTGAACCGGGAAATTTTCGCCGTATCTACGCCGACCTGCGGGAGTTGGAATATGCGTTAGTTGACGCCAATATCAAAACGGCGCGAGAAGCATTTGCCCGCCTGCTTCAGGACCTCCCCCATTGGGACGCCTTGATCAAAGCGGATTCCTGCCCGACGGAAAATCCACGACGAATTTGGCTCCGACTGCTGGCCCACGCCTTGGACGAAGGGGAGATAGAAAATGCGCGGCAGTTTCTTGTATCGTTCCAGGAGGTGGCGGCCAACGATTCGTTGCAGCCATTTTTGACCGCCCGAATTTCGTCGGACTTTGGGATGGCGACGAAATGTGAGCGCTGAATCGGCGCAACGCAATTCCACGGGAACTTGACTAATCTAACGTGCGGGTCGTTGGCACGCTAGTCGGCTGGAGTTGGCGCAGCGGCTGTGGACGCGACCGAAAAATTAACCTGAGTCAGACCAAAACTCGGCGAGAGCGAATTGGCACAGAGCGCAGCCGACCGCCGAAGGATGATCGTGTCGTGAGCACCACGATTTGGAATGTGCTGCTTGTGACGCGCCGCGCCGGCGCACTACGGTACGTGGAGTTCAATCTATACGCGCTGACGGCGAGTGGCTTTGCTCGGTCATTTTCACGAAATAGGGAACAGCATTGGCTATGCGGAATGGCGCTTAAGTATTGGTTGGGCGGAGGTAAGTGCTGCCGTGGCGGTTTTGTTGATGGAGGTGGCGAGGTTGATTGAGTCGGGGATAGGATTTGGGGCGGCGTTTGACGGCGCGGGGTTGCCAGCGATCGGGTCGAAGAGGCACGAGGTCGGCCCGCGATGAGGCGCAATAGTTCCTGCCACAGTCGCCGGCGTTGCTTGGGCGTGCGCGCTTGGGCGCTCGCGAGGTTGTGGGCGATGAGCAGCATCAACAGTTCGCGTCGCACCATCTCCGGGCTCAGGCAGCGCAGGGCGTGGAGGCCGAGCGTGGTTTTCAAATCATCCAAACACATTTCCAACTGCCAGCGCCGCAGATAAGCCAATCATGCAGTTGAGTGATGATGCTGCTCCGAAATGTCCGCACTAAATGGTGGAACCCGGCCTCCGGACGGGTTGGCTTGAGCCACGCAGGAGATAACGCGTCCGGAGGCCGCGTTCCACCCCGTTCAACTGCATGACTCCGGATAAGCGGCGGCGATTTCGCTCGCCGGGTACGCCACCGCATCGAGCAGGGTCGTCACCAACACCAGCATCCGGCTGCGAAACCCCTTTTGCTGGACGCGCACGCGAAGGATCCGCACGGCCAGTTCCTTGGGCAAGGCGGTCCACTCCTCGGGACTGAGATAGGCCGGCTTGCGCTGGGTCTTGGGCCAATGGACCAGTCGCTCATCGGGGCCGAGGCGCTGGCCCGCGCTCCAGTCGATTTTGCGGGTATGCACCCGGCTGATGAGATCGACCTGGCCGGCGCGCAGGAGCGCGCAGCCCATGTAGTGCCCCGCCGCCCGGTCGTAAACCAGGATGTCCTTGGCGGCGAGCCGGGGCACCAGCTGATGCAAACGGCGCATCTCGCTGGCGTGGTGATCGCCGCTGACTTGGTCCAGGATCGCGGCGCCCCGCTCGCTCCCCACCACGCTCAGATTGAGGAGGGGGAAACCGCAGCCCGGCTATTGCGACTTGGGTTGCGGATAGCACGCTTGGTTTTCCGGGGTATCGGGCAAGGTGAGGGTCGTGCCATCGATCATCTTTACGACGCGGCCCTGCAAGGGTGCGCCCGTTACAGTCAGGCTAACTGCGGCCTGCGCGCTGACTTTCAGGGCGTCTTCCAGCAACGATTCCGGCCCCCGGCCCCGCGCCTGACAATAAGCGCTGGTGCCTTCGTCCACGCCAGGCCGACCTTCGAGCACCAGCATCGCTTGGAGTTGCCGGACCACCGCCCGACAGGAAGCGTTGCCTTGGAGCATCCGCCATAAAAAGCCCCACCAGGTGCGGCGCACCGAGTACGGTCTTTCCCGGGCGCTGGCCGCGGCGGGCGAAAGCGCGGTGAGCCCAGTGAAGAAGGGCCCGAGGCGATCCTCCAGTTTATCGAGGGTGCAACGGCGCAGGCCAGCGAGAGTGTCGGCCGGACGGGAACCAATCCAGGCGCGCCAGGCGGGGAAAAAC
>JAYVMJ010000435.1:0-2387 GCA_043759025.1 Verrucomicrobiota bacterium
GAGGCCCGTGCCACTTCCCAACCAAGCCGAAGCAAGCTTCGGGGTATCGGACCCAAAGGGAATGAATACGGCTGAGGTTATAAAAGGATCGATTGATCGGCACCAAATGGTGGGCGTAGCGGTCGGCTCAAATCTGAATGACTTACTCTGATTTCTGTGTATTCGGTGTGTTCTGTGGTGCTCTACTGAATTGTTCCGGCTAAAGAAATCGCTTTCGAAGCGCGCTCTCCTGCCGCGCTTGGCGGGTGCGGGCACCCGCCCTACAAGACATGGTGAAGGGCGAATCAGGGTAGCTGCAGCAGTTGCTCGCCTGATTTCAGCGGCGTGCTCTTTCCCTTCCACACGAACGAACCTGTGACCCCGGGCGGCAGCGTGACTTTCGCCTGCACGCCGGTGCCCTCGCGCGTGAGTGAAACCACAATTTCTCCCTTCGGATGCATCACTTTCCCCTCGGCGTGTTTCAATTTACCGAGATGCGGTTCGATTCTTACCGTGGCAAAACCCGGTGAGGCGGATTCCACCCCGCAAACTGTCGCGAGCAGATCGTAAACCGGCGATGCGCTCCACGCGTGGCAATCAGAGCGCGTGGGATCGGGCTGCTCGGCAAATGTCGTCAGGCCCCGACTTAACATTTCGCGCCATGGTCCGAGCATCGAGAGATACTCGTCGCCGAGTCCCGCCTGTTTCATCGCGCGCAGCAGGTAGAAACGGAAATACGTGGAGCACTGGATCAATGAGGAATCGTGGGCAACGCGCCCGATTAATTCACGGGCGGCGTCACCTTCGATGGCTCCGGAAAGTACGGCCAATACATTCACGTGCTGGCTGAATTCTTTTTTCTCCGGCGTATCGGCAAATACGCGGCGTTTATCGTCCCAGCAGCGCTGCTTGACCGCCGCGCGCAAGCCGGCGGCGAGTTTCTCGTAATGCGTCGCTTGGTCGGTTTGGCCGAAAGCGCGGGATATTTCCGCGGCGCGCTGGAGTGTGCCGGCGAGTTGCAACGACACGATGGCGGAACCGCCTTGCTTGGCTCCTTCCGGCGTGCCGCCGATTCCGCGTTCCTCGGACCAGTTCCATTCCTTGGTCCAGTCGACGAATGTCCAGTAAGGCAACGGCCCGAGCAGGCCGGTCTTCTCGTCGATCCTGCGTTCGAACCAACCGAGAACATTGTCCATACCGACCAGTCGCGCCCTGATAAACGCGTCGTCTTCGCGATACATCCAGTAATCGTGGATCATATCGATCCAGAATAGGGAAAAGGTATTGATGAGCTGCGGGCTGATCGACGGATAGCGGCTCTGCGTCAGGCCCCCGGGAATTCGCGAGCGATCGAACAACTCAATCGCGTTGCGCATCAGGCGATCATCGCCCGAGACGTAAAGTGAAATGAGGCTCTGGATGCGCGTGTCACCAACGTACTGGAGTTGTTCATAGTAGGGACAATCCACGTAGGTCTCAAATGCGCAGAGTCGGGCCGTTCTCCAGCCGACCGTCCAGATGCGGGCGAGCTCGGGGTCGTCGCTCGCGAAGGAGGCGTTTTCCTTGAACGGATATCCCGTGAACATGCCGTACAGATCCTCAACGACCAGTGGTTCGTCGCCGGTGTCGATGTCGAGTTGGAGATAACGGTAAGTGCGAAAGTCGAACGGAGCGAAATGGCGGTGCGCTCCGCCGTCGGGACGAAATTCATCGGTGATACCGAGGATTTCGCGATTTTCAATTTCGTCGCGGTTGCCCTTGTGTCCGGCCTGATCGAACAGCGCTTCCGCATAAGTCAGCCTGACGCGACCGCCATTGCCGCCGCTGACGGTGAGCTGCGGAAACGCGCTGGTTTCAAATCCTTGATCGAGCAAAACGGTCGCCTTGGTGTGCGGCGGCACGGTGAGTGGTGCTTTTCCGGCGAGGAAATCGGCCGCCGGTTGAACGCCGAAAGCGCGGCGCACGCGGCTGAGGCGCAGCGGGGTTTCTTCCATGGCCGGAATCGATCGCGGAGCCAGCCACCAGCTTACGTCCGTGCCCCATCCTTCGGGTTGTCCGTGACCCAGCACGCGCGCGGCGGCCCAGGCGCTGTCATCGAAATCAGTGGTCGTCCAGCCCCACGGGTGTTGGGGTCCGTTCAAACGGTCGCCCGGTCCGACGACGATGAACGTTTTCAGCCGCGCCCGATCGAGCGGAAGAGGACGATGGCTTTCGTCGCTAAACACTTTCCAGGTTTCATCGGTATCAACCTTCTCTTCCGCCGCAGTGTCGCCTTGGAGGAGAAAGCCAGTCCGTAGTGTCATGATCGCATAGGGTTCGTCCTCGCCGTAGCTTTGAACTTCGGCCGCGAGCACATTGTTGCCCATCTTCAGCCACGGCCTCAGATCGACGGTGTCGTATCGCCAGAG
>JAYVMJ010000436.1:0-7439 GCA_043759025.1 Verrucomicrobiota bacterium
ACACGCCATCCCCGATCCACAGGGCGGCACCGGTTCATACCTGGTCTGGAAAATCATCAACGATAAGTTCCCGAAAAAGGCCCGGCGCCTGGCTGGTACTTCCTACGACGCCAATCTGCCGGGACTGCGCACAGAGTTTGAATCGGGTGATCTTCAGGCCGGTAAAATCAAGATTTCATGGAGAGGGCCGACGCTCTATTTTGGCAAAGCTTTCCTTGCCCTCCCCGACGCCGACAAGGAGGCCAGAATCGGGCGGGAGCTTGCCAAGGTGGATGTCTGGTGCGTCAAAAACGGCCGGCTTACTTCCGCTGATCTCGACGATGAGGAGATCAAGCTGCGCATTCGCGGGCTTTCAAATTCCGAACTGGTCGACCTCAAGAATAAAGTAACCGATGCCCAGGTGAAGGCATTTGCTGAAAGCCTAACGACGATTTCCACGCCGCTTGAACAGGGACTTCAAACACAAATGGATGGCTCCGCCAGCGTCGTCGCCGGAAATTTAACCGTTGTCGTGCAACCGGACACGAGAAGCGTGGCTGGTCTTGCGGGAGGAGACACAAGCTTCCGACCAGCCTCGGTCACCGCGCCACGACCCACAGTTGACCGGCATGGGATTGTGACGGGATTTACTCCGCCCCGCCCGTTTGTGATTACCATTCATACTCGATATGGCGCCGGAGCCGACCCCGGCGCCACGTCAGGCTACGGACGCGGGACGACCACCTCCGATAAAGCCGCGGGAGGGACGTCGCTTCGGGTCCACGAAGGCAGTCATGGCGAAAAATATCTTTCGTTGATTCTTCAGGCCAACGCCGCCCACCCCTACCCAAGTTTCACCGGCGCGATTGGGGATACGAGGGAAGTGTTCCAGAGGAAGACAAACGATTTTATCCGCGCTCACAACGCCTTCACCGCCGCAATCAATGCCGGATCAAGGCAGGCGACCAATGCCGTGGACTGCGTCGGGGTGACCATCGACCAGTTCCATACCACTCATCACACGACAATTTGCGCACCATGAGCACCTTTCCCGGATCACCGCGTTTGTTGAAAGGCGGCATCGCCCTGCTCGATCCCGCGAGCGGCGCTGTGCAGCAGATCCTGGCATTGCAATACAACCCCGATACGTTGACGCGCAGTTTGAAAATAAAAGGCGTTGGCGCGGAGAGTGGCGACCACATCGAGGCGCTGCGCTTGATCGGTCCGCCATCGGAAACAATCAAGGTCGAGGCGGAGCTCGACGCCACCGACAAACTGGAAACCGGCGACTCCCAAGCGACGCAAATCGGCCTGCACGCCACGCTCGCCGCGCTCGAAATGATCGTCTATCCGTCGAGCGCGCATTTGCTGGCCAACAACGGCATGGCGTCGGGCGGGATGCTCGAAATCGTGCCGGCCTCGACCGCGTTGACCGTCTTCATTTTCGGACCGCGCCGAATCGTGCCAGTGCGCATCACAGAATTCAGCGTCACCGAGGAGGCGTTCGATCCGAATTTAAATCCCCTCCGCGCCAAGGTCAGCCTCGGCATGACCGTGCTGACGGTGGACGATTTGGGCTTCGATCAAAAGGGCGGCGGATTGTTTCTGGCCTACTTGCAGGCCAAGGAACAACTGGCCGCACAAAACCAAGCCGGTTCACTCGGCACACTCGGAATTGGAGGCATCGGATGAGCGACACTAATCAGGCATTGCAGGCGTTGTTGATGGCCGGCCAGGGCAAGATCACGCCCTTCCCGCCGACGAGCCGCTACTACGGAATCGAAACCGCCACGGTCGCATTGCCGGACGGGCGCACCGCGATCTATTTGCGACGGCGTTTCGTTCCTTCACCGGAGAATTTTTCGCTGCTCTTCAACCACAAGGTCACGCAAGGCGAGCGTCTCGACAATCTCACGGCGAAATACCTGAGCGATCCGGAGCAATTCTGGCGCATCTGCGACGCCAATCGCGCCGAACGTCCTGACGCGCTCACCGAGACTGTCGGCCGCGCCGTTCGCATCACGCTGCCCGAGGGCGTTCCCGCTCTTCCCAATGCTTGAAGGAATTCAACTGACGCTGCTCATCGGCCCGGGAGTTCCGATCCCGGCGCCCAAGTCCGTGATGGACGCGTTACAAAGCATCCAGGTGAACAGCGCCAAGGAACGCAGCGGATTTCAGCTCGTGTTTTCCACGAGCAAGGAATCGTTGCTGCAAACCACACTGCTGCCGGTCGGTTATTTCGATCCGATGATCACGCGCGTAATCATCATGGTGACATTAAACGGATTTCCCAGCGTGCTCATGGACGGCATCGTCACCCGGCAGGAAGTCGCGCCGAGCAGCGAACCAGCCCAGTCGAAACTCACCATCACCGGCGAGGATTTGAGCATCTTGATGGATGTCGTCGAAATCAAAGCCCCTTTCCCAGCCGTTCCGGAAGTTGGTCAGATCATGCTCGCGCTCGCGCCCTTCGCGATGTTCGGAATCGTTCCGGTCGTCGTCCCGCCGATCATCCCGGTGGTTAAGATCCCCGTGGAATCCTGGGACACGCAAACGGGCACCCATCTCTCGTTCATCAAAGACATCGCGCAGCGCAACGGTTACGTTTTCTACGTCGACCCCGGTCCGCTGCCGGGACAGAGCGTGGCGTACTTCGGCCCGGACATCAGCATACCGGTTCCGCAGCCGGCACTGAACGTGAACATGGACGCACACACGAACGTCGAAACGCTCACCTTCTCACTCGATGGCATGGCGAAGAAAGTCCGCGTGTTCACCATCATGGACCCGATCACGCATAAAATCCCAATCCCGATTCCCGCGCCCAACGTCAACGTTTTCAAACCACCGCTCGGTGCCCGGCTGACACCACCGGCGAAAGTTGAGTTTGCCAGGAATGCCGCAGCCCTCGCACCCGACGAAGCCGCGCAGAGCATCCTTGGCTATTTCATGAATAATACGACCGCGATCACCGGCAGCGGATCGCTGGATGTAGTCCGTTATGGGCGCGTATTGCGGGCACGCATGCTCGTCGGTGTGCGCGGCGCGGGCATCTCGTATGACGGTCTCTATTACGTCGACAGCGTCACCCACAACCTGAAGCGCGGTGAGTACAAACAGAGTTTCACGCTTTCGCGCGACGGATTGATTTCACTCACCCCAAGGGTTGTGCCATGAGTGGAACGAATAGCTATTTCGGAAAGTTTCGCGGCACCGTGATTCAAAACGTTGACCCCGAGCGAAAGGGTCGCGTTCAGGTCGTCGTGCCAGATGTACTCGGCCTGATTCCGTCCACATGGGCTGAACCCTGCGTACCGCTTGCCGGCCCGACGGGACCACCCATGGGCGTTTTCATGGTCCCACCGATCGGCACGGGCGTCTGGGTCGAGTTTGAACAGGGCAATCCCAACCGGCCGATCTGGGTTGGCTGCCGCTGGGGATCCGCCTCGGATGTTCCGCTCGCCGCGCAGGCTGGAAATCCCGCCGATCCGGCCATCGTGATTCAATCGCTGTTACAACAGGCGATCGTGATCAGCGACATGCCGCCGTCGGTTCCGCCGCCGGTAATGCCGCCCGTGCCGACGACCGGCGGCATCATCCTGCGCAGCACCACCGGCGCGTCGATCGTCGTCAACGACGCGGGAGTTTTCATTTCCAATGGCAAAGGCGCCACCATCCAACTGCTCGGGCCGAGCGTGTTGATCAACCAAACGGCCCTCGTGGTCACCTGATCATGCCCGGCTTCCTCGTCCACATCGGTGCTCAGGTCACTTGCTCGCACGGCGGGCAAGCCCAGCCCACCGTCCCCAATCCCCGCGTGATGGTAAGCGGCCAGCCCACGGTCTTGATGCCGTCGCCGTACGTCGTGGCCGGATGCCCTTTCCCACCGCCCATCGCCGCGAACGGGCCCTGCGTCACCGCGCAATGGCTCACGGGTTCCACGCGCGTTCTTTCCAACGGCCAGCCGCTCGTCGTGCTGAGCAGCCAGTCGATCTGCGCGCCCACGGGTACGCCGCTGCTGATTCTCGTCACCCAAACTCGCGCCACCGCTTTCTGAAAAACGCCATGAACCTCGACTTTCCCTTCCACTTCGACGGCCGCGGACGCACCGCTGCCACGAGCGACAACAATCACATCCGCGAAATGATCGAAGAGTTTCTTTTCACCAATCCCGGCGAGCGGGTCAACCGGCCCGACTTCGGCAGCGGTTTGTTGCAGTTGGTTTTTGCGCCGAACAGTCCCGAACTCGCCGCCACCGTGCAATTCACCATCCAGGCCGGACTGCAACGGTGGCTGAGCGATTTGATCGCCGTGCAGAAAGTCGAGGTCACAGCCATCGACTCCACGCTGCAGGTGAGCGTCGCGTATGTCGTCAAGAGCACATCCGAACAGCAAACCGCGACGTTCACCCAAACCACCTAAACCCAATCCCGCGAAACCATGAGCCTTTGTTGCCAGCAAGATGACCGGCGCGATGCAGTCCGTCGCGCCCGCGGACGGAACGGTCTCGATTACCTCGAGGTCAGCCCCGATCAGTTGACGCTTCGCCTCTTCTTCCTCGGCAAACTCCCGCCGGAGCTGAGTGAAAATCAACCGGGACTGGCCCGCTACCTTCAACTCACCGGTGGACAACGCGTGAAGGATGTTCGCGTCTCCCAAGTCGAGCCGCTGTCCGATCCAGATCCGGAAAAAGACGACCAACTCGTCATCACCCTCGATAAATACGGCGACTTCTCCACCTACACACTCCGCCTGGTCGGCGTGGCGAAAATCGATCCGCTCTACGACCGGGTCGATTTCACCTTCAAGATCGATTGCCCTTCGGACCTGGATTGTGCGCCCGTTTGCCACTGTGAATCTCCGGCCCTGAACGAACCCGAGATCAATTATCTCGCCAAGGATTACGCCAGTTTCCGCCAGCTCATGCTCGACCGGCTCGCGCTGCTCGTTCCCGGATGGACCGAGCGTCACGTGCCCGACGTCGGCATCACGCTGATCGAAGCGCTCGCTTACACCGGCGATTACCTCAGCTATTTTCAAGATGCAGTGGCGACCGAGGCCTATCTTGCGACTGCGCGCCAACGCATTTCCGTCCGGCGCCATGCGCGCCTCGTCGACTATCTTTTGCACGAAGGGTGCAATGCGCGCACGTGGATCTGCCTCGGAACCGATACTGACTTTTCTCTCGATCCAACCGACGTGTCATTCATCACCTTCCCGCAGAACAACAACCTTCCGGCAAAAACCATTTTCCATTGGGAAGACCTGCGCGCGGTTCCGGCCGATTCCTACGAAGTATTTCAGCCGATGGCATTGAATCCGGCCTCGTCTCTGCAATTCTACGCGGCCCACAGCGAAATTAATTTCTATACCTGGGGCGGGAAAAAATGCTGCCTCGAACGCGGCAGCACGTCGGCCACTTTGATCGACAGTTTGATCAAAGAACAACCGCCAGCCCCGCCGCCTGCTCCCGCTCCGGAACCAAATGGTGCGGTGGTGGGCGCGACTCAGTCGCCGCGACGCCGTTCGCTTAATCTGCACGTGGGCGACGTCCTCATTTTTGAAGAGGTCGTCGGCCCGGTCACCGGCAACCCCGCCGACGCCGACCCGGCAAAACGCCACGTCGTCCGACTGACCAAAGTCACTGCCACCGAGGACACTCTTTATCAGCGACCCATCGTTGAAATCGAATGGGCCTCAAGCGATGCGCTGCCATTTCCCCTCTGTCTTTCAGCAATTGCCGAAGCGCCCGAGTGCAAGTTCATCGAGAATATCAGCGTGGCTCGCGGCAATGTCCTGCTCGTGGACCACGGACGCTCCGTCGGACCGGAAAACCTCGGCGCAGTGCCGACGTTGAGCACCTCGGCGCAGTGCGAGTGCGCCGGGCATCCCACCGATATCCAGTTTATTCCCGGCCGGTTCGAGCCGTCGCTCGCCGGAGCTCCACTCACTTTCAGCGAACCGCTTCCCCGGGAAAATCCAGCGCAATCCCGCTGGGCCGCCGCAAACGCGCTCTTGCGGCAGGACGTGCGCGCGGCGTTGCCCGATCTCCAGCTCGATTCGCAGCCATCGGGAAACTGGACCTCGCGTTACGATCTCATCGAAAGCGAGCCGAACGACCGGCACTTCGTCGTGGAAGTCGATGACGACGGTACGGCGCATCTCCGTTTCGGCGACGGGGAACTTGGTTTCGCACCGGCGGCCGGAACGATTTTCTCGGCCAATTACCGAATCGGAAATGGCGCGAGCGGCAACGTCGGGCCCGAGTCGATCACGCTCATGGTCCTCGGGAAAACGAGCATTAACGGTCCCGTGATTACCGTGCGCAATCCGCTGGCCGCCCAAGGAGGCACCGACGCCGAACCGGTCGCCGAGGCAAAACTCTTCGCACCGCACGCGTTTCGCGACCCTACGCAAATCCAGCGCGCAATCATCGCAGATGATTATGCGTTGATCGCCGAACGGAATCGGGCGATTCAGCGCGCCGCCGGCGCGCTGGTCTGGACGGGAAGTTGGTACGAGGCCGACGTAGCCGTCGATCCGCTCGGCAGCGAAGACGCGAGCGGCCCTCTGCTCAAACAAATCACCCGGCAACTCCGTCGCTTCCGACGCATCGGCCACGACCTCCAGGTCAAACCGGCGCATTACGTGCCGCTCGATCTCAAACTGAATGTCTGCGTGCTTCCCCACTATCAACGCGCGCACGTCAAGGCGGCTCTGCTCGACGTGTTCGGTCAGCGAAAGCTGGCCGGCGGAAGGCTCGGGTTCTTTCACCCGGATAATCTCACTTTTGGCGAAGGCATATTTCTCAGCAAAATTATCGCCGCTGCGCAAGCCGTTGCCGGAGTCGCCTCGGTCAGTGTCACCCGGTTTCAACGGTTGTTCGAATCGCCCAACGGTGAACTCGCCGCCGGCGTCCTTGCCTTGCGCAACGACGAGATCGCGCAGCTCGACAACGACCCGAACTGGCCGGAGCACGGCAAATTGGAAATTCAATTGGGCGGAGGACGATGACCATGAGCACAAAAACTTGCGGATGTGGGACCGACTGTTGCGACTGCTGCACGGGCATCGAGTCCATTACGCCTCAGACCGAGGAGAACCGGTCAGGGTTGGCCGCGTTGACTTATCGGGTCGGCACCCACGCGGCTTTCCTGGAAACCATGAAGGCACGGCTCACGACGATGACCGTGGACGTACCCGGAGCCGACGGCCAACTCGTGCCGTCACGCCCGCTCGCCGGACTGACGACGCGGGATTCCGGTGACTTCTCGATCGCGCTGCTCGACAGCTGGGCTACGGTCGCCGACGTCCTGACCTTCTATCAAGAACGCATCGCCAATGAAGGTTACCTGCGCACCGCCACGGAACGGCGCTCGATTCTGGAACTCGCCCGGCTCGTCGGTTATTCACTGCAGCCCGGCGTCGCGGCGTCGGTGTTTCTTGCCTATCTGCTCGAC
>JAYVMJ010000437.1:0-2075 GCA_043759025.1 Verrucomicrobiota bacterium
GTCGGCGGAAAAGTTCAAGCCACTCATCGACGAACTCGACGCGGTCGTGGATCACGAAAATCTGCACCCACCTGTCTTGCAATTGCTGAACGAGTATCAGCGCGTCTGAGTCCGCCCGGCAGGGGCGGTTGCCCTCAACCGCCCTCCGAAAAAAAGGGCCGTTGAAAGACAACGGCCCAGACCAACAAAGAAACGTTTCTCAGCCCGCCGCGACAGCCGATTTAACGAGGTCGATAAACGACCGCGATTCCAGCGATGCGCCGCCGATGAGGCCGCCGTCGATATCCTTTTGCGCAAGCAATTCGGGGGCGTTGGCCGGTTTCATCGAACCGCCATAAAGGATCCGCACTTTCTGCGCGAGCGGTGCGCCGTAAAGCTTGGTGAGCAAATCGCGGATGTACGCATGCACTTCCTGCGCCTGTTCCGTCGTGGCAACTTTGCCCGTTCCGATCGCCCAGACCGGTTCGTAGGCGATGATCACCGTGGTGATTTGTTCCTTCGTCACGCCAGCGAGACCACCTTCGACATGACGCTGAACGACCGCCAGCGTCGAACCACTCTCGCGTTCGGCCAGGGTTTCACCGACACAAAGAATCGGCTTTAGCTGATTGGCCAGCGACGCGAGCACCTTCTTGTTAATAAAAGCGTCGGTCTCGCCGAAATAAGTGCGGCGTTCGCTGTGGCCAACAATCACGTGCGTCGCGAACAACCCGCGCAACATTTCCGCGGAAATCTCTCCGGTGTAAGCTCCGTTTTTCTCCGGATGCAGATTCTGCGCGCCGAGCTTGATCGACTGGCCCTCGAGCGCACGACCCACGCTTTCCAAAGCGGTGAACGGCGGGCACAAAACAATGTCAACGGATGCCTCGCGGCCAAGAGCGTCGACGATGTCCTTGGTCAGGGTGGCGCCGTCAGCGGCCGTCTTGTTCATCTTCCAGTTACCGGCGATAAGTTTTTTGCGGATCATGGTGTAAAGGGGATCAAAATTAGTGAGCAGAGCGAAGCGGGTAGCGAGTAGATTTTAGAAAAAAATCATCCGCTGCCCGGTAAGCAGAGCCCCGATCTCAGGTTTCCAAATACGCGACGCCGGGAAGCACTTTCCCTTCGAGAAATTCCAGGCTCGCTCCGCCACCGGTCGAACAATGCGTGACCTTGTCGGCCACCTTGAATTTCTTGGCCGCCGTGGCGGTATCGCCTCCGCCCACCACCGTGATCGCACCCTTCGCCGTTGCCTCGGCCACTGCGGCAGCCATCGCCTTCGTGGCGCCCGCGAATTTTTCGAATTCGAAAACGCCGGCGGGTCCGTTCCAGATGATGGTTTTCGCGCGAAGGATCGCCTCGCGATAAAGCTCGATCGACTTCGGGCCTGCATCGAGACCTTGCCAGCCGGCCGGAATTCCCGTGGCGTCGGTCGCAGGTTGTGTGTTCGCATTGGGGTCGAATTTGTCGGCGAGGACATAATCGACCGGGAAAATCAGATTCACGCCCTTGGCTTTTGCCTGGTCGGCGAGCTCTTGGACAATTTTGGCGCCCTCGGCGTCGAACAAGCTGTCGCCAATCGACATGCCGTTAATCACCTTCTTAAAAGTGTAGGCCATTCCGCCGCCGATGATGATTTCGTCGGCCTTCTGGATGAGATTTTTAATCAACGGAATCTTGTCGGCGATTTTTGCGCCGCCCAAAATTGCCAGCAAGGGACGCTGCGGATGATCGAGCACGGCGGCGAACGCCTTCAATTCCGCTTCCATCAGGAAACCAGCGGCTTTCTCCGGGAGATTGATCCCCACCATCGAGGAATGCGCGCGATGGGCCGTGCCGAACGCATCATTCACGTAAACGTCGCCCAGCTTTGAAAGCGAATCGCGGAACGCGACCACGGCGGCGGCATCCGCTTTTTTGGAGCTGCCATCCTCGAGCTTAACCTTGCCTTCCTCCTCGATATAAAACCGCAAATTCTCCAGTAACAGCACCTGACCGGGCTTGAGCGCCTTGGCCCGCGTTTCCACCGCCAGGCCGATGCAGTCCTCGGCAAAACCCACCGGGCTGCCGAGCAATTTCTCGAGCTCGGCCGCAAT
>JAYVMJ010000438.1:0-6193 GCA_043759025.1 Verrucomicrobiota bacterium
GAGCTGTTGAGTCGCAGTGCCTCGCTCGCGCAACTCAGCGCGTGCCTGATCAAGCCGGTGGAAATAATGCGGCTGCGCAAAGAGTTGGACGAAGCAATCGGGCGGCGGTAATCTGCGGTTTAGGTCAGTCGTAGCGTCGACGCAGATTGCTCGGCAGGAGCCCGAGCACTTCGCGGTATTTCGCCACCGTGCGTCGCGCGATGCTCAGGCCCTTCGATTGCAACAGGCCCACGATTTCCTGATCGCTCAACGGCTTGCCCGGGTCTTCGCTGGCGATGATGTCTGCGATCATTTCCTTCACGCTGGTATTGGCCACTGAAACGCCGGCGTCGGATTGGTAGCCTGACGTGAAAAAATATTTCATTTCAAACACGCCGTGCGGTGTCTGCATGTACTTGTTCGCAAGCGCGCGACTGACCGTTGTTTCATGGACGCCGATGATATCCGCAATCTGGGTCATCGTGAGTGGTTTCAGTTTTGAAACGCCTTCCTCAAAAAATTCGTGCTGATGTTTGATGATCTCCCGCGTGATCCGCTCAATCGTGCGCTGGCGTTGTTCAATCGCATTGATGATGAATTTCCCGGACCGGAGCTTTTCCCGAAGGTAATCGCTCTCCTGTTTGCTCAGGCGGCCTTTCGCGATGAGGTCCTTGTACGTGTTGCTGAGGCGGAGCCGCGGAATGTAATCGTGATTGAGGATGATTTTCCATTCTTCCCCGTCTTTTTCGACGGTGACGTCGGGCACGACCACACGATTGGCGTCGTCGGCAAAGCGCCGCCCGGGTGCGGGGTCCAGCGTA
Source organism: Verrucomicrobiota bacterium (assembly GCA_043759025.1). Lineage (GTDB taxonomy): Bacteria > Verrucomicrobiota > Verrucomicrobiia > Opitutales > Opitutaceae > Lacunisphaera. The sequence continues at coordinate 801 of JAYVMJ010000438.1, forward strand.
CCGATTTCCTCGATGGCCTCCTGGATAATTTCATTGGCCAGCCCCGTTTTACGGGCGAGATCGGGAATTCTCCGGCGTACGAGCAAGGCCAAATGGTCACGGATGATTCGCGCGGCCACCGATTTGTCGCGGCCCTTTTGGGCGAGCTGGATCAACAGGCAGTCCGAAAGGTTTTCCGCTCCAATGCCGGGTGGATCAAATGTCTTTAGCAACAGGGACGCCTCCTGCATCGTCTTGAGCGGGAGGCTGGCGAGCAGCGCGAGATCCGAGAGCGTGGCGGTAAGATAGCCGCGGTCGTCGAGGCTTCCGACCAGAAAGCGGAGTGCTTCCAGGATTTCCCCAGGATGGTCCGCCATTTCGGCCTGCTGCATCAGGTGCTGCTGAAGTGAAGTCTCGGTCGTAAGCGAGTCGAAAAAATGCTGCCGGCGTTCCTCGTCCTCAGTCGAACTCTGCCGTACTCCGCCGGAATCGGACATGTGATCGTGCCAGTCCTGGCCGATCTTTTCGAGCACTCGGAAGTCCTTGGAAAAATCCAATTCTTCGCGGGAATCGTCGCTGGGGGTTCCTTTGTTGTCGTTGTTCTCCGTCGCTTTTTCGAGGCTCATGTCGTCCATGGGCATCTCTTCCAGCGTAGGATTGGATTGGAGTTCCTCCTGAATTGTCGCGCGAAGATCGAGAGCGGCGACCTGAAGGATTTTCAGGGATTGCCGCATCTGCGGCGCCAGCACCAATTGCTGGGTCTGCCGCTGGTGGAAGCTCTGGTTGAGTCCGGGACCGCTCATTGGCAAAAGAGGTTACCTCTGGCTCTCGAGCGGTGAAGTATTGGCCTGGGGTAGGGCGGCGGAACGGGATCCGATCTTGGCGGGGGGGAAGACTTGGGCGAGATAAACGGCGAGCTTTTCGTTAGTCGGGCCGTATCGGTCGCTGTAAAGATACATTTCCAAGTCAGTAAGCATTTCAAAGGCCGTCTGGTACCGTTTGTCGCGATCCCTTTGCAGAGCCTTGTTGATGATGGCCTCCAGCTTGGCGTCGATGTCGGGACGCAACGTGGAAAATTTTGGCAAAGGCATCGTGATGATGTTCCGCCGCGACTCGAGCCGATTGGCTCCCCGGAAAATATTCCGACAAAGCAGGATTTCAGTCAAAACGATCGACAATGAGAAAAGATCCGAGCGCCCGTCGGTCACCGCATAACTGGCACCTTCTGGAGACAAGTATTCGTCCTTGCCCGGGATGACCTTGCCTTCCTCGTTATACATCAGGTCCAAGGCCTTCGCGATGCCGAAGTCGGTCAGTTTTACGTCACCTTCGATGGCCAGCATGACGTTCTTTGGATTTACGTCACGGTGAACGATTCCCAGTAATCTTCCTTCCTTGTCTCTTTTCGCATGAGCGTAACTTAAACCGCGACAGACCCGTGATGCGATGAATACCGCCATGTCTACGGGCACCTGCAGGCCAAGCTCGGTATGACGGTCGATAAATTGCTCCAAATTCACGCCGCTGACGAATTCCATCGTCATAAAATATTGCCCGCCGATCTGACCGAGATGGTAGGTTTGGACGATGTTCGTGTGGATCAAATCGGCGACCAACTTGGCTTCGCCGATGAAATTCTTTTGGAATTCCGGGATGCTCGAGTACTCCTCCCGAATCAATTTGATGGCTACGGTCTTGCGGAAATTACCGGTGCCCTTCTGCACGGCTTCATAAACGAGCCCCATGCCGCCTTCGGCAAGCTTGTTAACCAATTCGTATTTGAGTTCGTTGAAGATGTGCTTGAGGGCCGACACAACGGTAGAAAAACGCCGGGGAAGGCACGTGGCAAGAACGCAGAAAGCATATTTGCACGATTCCTGCTACAGACTTGAAAAACGCTGTTTTGTGACGTTTGACAACGCCCAGCTGAATCCTACGGTGCGAACTATGCTAACTCTCACTCCACGTGCCGCGCGTCAGGTTCAGGCGATGCATTCAAGTCAGGGTGATGCAGAAAAAAAACTCCGCGTCTTTGTTGAGAGCGGAGGTTGCTCAGGTTTTGAGTATGGCATGTCTTTCGATCTCGCGAAGCCGGACGATCAGGTTTTCGAGAGCGAAGGCGTTCAACTTCTCGTGGATCCCACCAGTCTCGCTTACCTCGATGGCACTAATATAGATTTTGACGATGGTCTGCATGGCAAGGGATTCGAATTAAAAAATCCCAACGCCCAAAGTACCTGCGGCTGTGGGAAATCGTTCAACTGAAGCCGAAGCCCACAGAAAACGAGCCACGCGCTGGCAAATGTCGGGCCGCCTCGGATATTTGCCCACTTACACCTGCGCTTCGTGAAGGGCGACGATGCCGAAAGTGAGGGGAGCTGCGCTGACGGCGCGAAATCCCGCGTGGCTGATTTCCTCGGACATTTTTCCCCGTGCGGGAAAATTTTCGATGGATCCACCCAAGTATTCGTAGGCCGATCGATCGCCGGTGACGACGGCGGCAATGCTGGGCAGAAGGAATTTCAAGTACGCGTAATAGATCGGCTTGAACCAGAAATAGGGTTGGGAGAATTCCAATACAAAGAGTCGTCCACCCGGACGGAGTACCCGGTGCATTTCTGTTAATGCTTTATGTCGATCTGCCATATTGCGCAGACCGAACGAAAGGGTGATCGCATCGAACGTTTCATTGGCGAGCGGAAGCGCCATTCCATCTCCCTGTTTGAATTCAATTAATGACCAGCGCGAAACCAACGCTCTTTTCCTAACTGCTTCATCCAACATCGGCTGGCAAAAATCCATGCCGGTAAGTCGCGACCCTGTCGGCAGTGCATTGGCCAGCGCAAAGGCCACATCACCGCTGCCGGTGGCGAGATCCAGTACTGCTTGTGGATGAATGTCATGGACCTGCCGCACCAAACGCTGACGCCACCAGTAATCGATACCGCCGCTAAGTAGATGATTGGCCGTATCATAGCGACGGGCAATACGCGAAAACATGGAGTTGACGGCCTTGGGATCGGGCATGGTGAGGTCTTAGGCTTTATGTGGCTTTGCGGTTGACGCAAGCACTGGGTAGTGAATTATTTGTGGCGTACTCTTACTAACCAAAAGTTTTCAACCCACGCCTAGCCATGTCGACAAATCTGACCAAACGCGAGATCGTGCTGGAAATCTACGAAAAGACCGGGTTTCCGCAGAAACAAATTCAGGACACAGTGCAAATGACCCTCGATATCGTCATGGACGCACTGGCTGCCGGACGTAACGTCGAGTTGCGTAACTTCGGCGTTCTCGAAGTGCAGGTACGCAAAGCCCGAGTCGGTAGGAATCCGAACAAGCCTGAGACGGAAGTTGTTATCCCGGAACGTGCGGTCGTCAAATTCAAGTCGGGCAAGATTCTCAAGCAGAAGATCAAGCAGCTTAGCCTCGATAAACTTCGCAACAATCCGCCGCCGCCGACCACCACGGTCTGAGCGGGCGTCTGTCGCAGCGAGGCATGGCCGGCTTTCAGTCTCTTCCTGGCTTCCGGGATTTTTATCCGGAGGAATTTTCCCGTCGTCAGCACATCTTCCGTGTCTGGCGCCAGGCGGCATCAACGTTTGGGTTTCAAGAGTACGATGCCCCTGTCCTCGAATCGCTTGAACTTTATAAAACGAAGTCCGGCGACGAAATCGAGGCGCAGCTGTTTAGTTTTATAGACAAGGGCGGTCGTGAGGTTTCGCTCCGCCCGGAAATGACGCCGACGGTTTGTCGCATGGTCGGCGCTCGGGCGGGTGCCCTTAAACGACCGATCAAATGGTTTAGCGTTGCGGAATTTTATCGTTACGAACGCGCGCAGAAAGGGCGGTTGCGTGCGTTCAACCAGTTCAATGCTGACATTTTTGGCGAGCCCGGTCCCGAGGCCGAAATCGAGTTGATCGCGTTGCTCATCCAGTGTCTCGCCGGCTTCGGCCTGACCAAAGATGATTTCTACATCCGGCTCAGCGACCGCGATCTTTGGTTCATTTTTCTGAAGCTGCTGGGTCTGTCGTCCGAGCAGCAAAATGATGTGCTCGCGGCGGTCGACCGACTGGAGAAGCAGGGCGCGGCCGCGTGGAAGGCGTTCGAGGATAAGCACGGCAACTCCTTTGCGCACCACTATGCGGCGATCACGGCGTTCACGGCCTTGCGTTCCGGCGAGGCGGTCCGGGCCCATCTGAAACAGTTGGGCCTGGATGCCGCCTTGGGCGGCACGATGGGCGACCGCTTGTTACAATTGGAAAAAATCACCAGTGGCTTGGGCGCGATGGGCCTCGGCGATTTCATCACGGTGGATTTTGGCGTGGTCCGCGGGCTGGCTTATTACACCGGATTTGTCTTCGAAGCCTTCGACCGGAAGGGTGACCTGCGCGCACTCGCCGGCGGCGGACGTTACAATGACTTGGTGAAAAAACTAGGCGGCCCCGATTTGCCGGCGGTGGGTTTTGCGATTGGTGACGTGACGACCGGCTTGCTGCTCGAGCAGCGGGGGTTGATGCCGCAATTTATCACGGCACCCGACATCTACGCGGTCATTGGGGGCGAAAAGGAACGTCCGGTGGCCTTCGGTGATATTCACGCGTTGCGCGCCGCCGGCTGGCGGGTGGATTATCCGTTTAAGGATCTCGCGTTCGGCAAACAATTCAAAGCGGCGGCCGAGTGCGGCGCGAAACTGGCGCTGATCTACGGGGGCGACGAATTGGCCAAAGGAGTGGTCAAGGTCCGCGACATGACCGATCGCTCCGAACGCGAAGTGCCGCTGGAGCAGGTTTTGTCCTGGGTCCGCGATTTTTTGTCCGGGAGCTAGTGGCGCGTGCAGCACTATTCGGGAGAAAATCCGGATAAATTTAAAATGCCCGAAGCCATGGCAGTTTCCGCAAAGCTTCTGGCGGGATTGCTGACGCTCTATCTCTTCGTGGCGGTGGCCGGGCATTTCTATTCGCTCGCCAAACTCTTCCCGCGACCCCCGGTGAAATATGCTTTAACTGATGATTATATTCAGCTGACCGCTTCCGATGGCGTGAAATTGATCGCACGTCACTGGCCAAATCCATCGGCCAAATACACGATGCTTTATCTGCACGGGAACTATGAGGATCTCGGCAGCATTGGTGAATATATCCCGCAATTCGTGGCCGCCGGATACGCGGTGTTTGCGATCGATTATCGGAATTACGGTTTTAGTGGCGGCACACCGAACGAGTCCAACACGTGTAATGACATACGGCTGGCGTATGACTACATGCGTGATCAACAGCATATTCCGGCCGATCACATCATTGTTTTTGGCTATTCCCTCGGCAGCGGCCCGGCGGTGGAACTACTGCTCCATCGGCCTGCTGCCGGCCTCGTTTTGCAGGGAGCCTATGTTAGCGCTTATCGTATCATGACGG
>JAYVMJ010000439.1:0-2337 GCA_043759025.1 Verrucomicrobiota bacterium
CCAGATAGCCTTCATTTTCTAAGTCCGACAGGCTGCTAGACCCGTGACCGATCAATCCATGGCAACCAATCGCACAGGAAATTCCATTCTGAAACAGGAGGCCATCGGCTTTTCGCTGATCATTGTCCTGTCATGGACCACCGAGATCTTTCACCTCCCGCATTTCCTTTTCAGTGAGCCTGCCGCATTCAACTTGGAACGCGCGGTTCTGCGCACCATCGTGGTCGCGATCATTTGGGTTTGGGTTCATCTCGCGACGAAAAAAATCCTCGTCCGCCTTCATCACCTGGAGGAATTCCTGCTCGTGTGCAGTTGGTGTCGAAAAGTCGGGCACGAGGGCGAATGGCTCACGATGGAGGACTATTTCGGATCAAAGTTTCACACGGAAACCTCCCACGGCATCTGCCCGGAATGCGCCAAGAAAACCATGGGCAGCCTCGCGAAGCAGATTGGCAACGCCACCCCTCCACCGATCGAGCCGAAGAAGTGAAGCGTCGTTAGGGCTGAACCGCCGGCGCATTCCGCGTCCGATGCGAAACAAATGCTTTTAGTGTAACGTACCGCTGCTTGCATCACCACGCAGAAGAGGCATCTATTCAACCGTCCCATGAAAACATTCCTCATCGTTCTTGGAGTTCTCGCGGCGATTGCCGTGGCGCTCGTGCTCTTCGTCAGCGGTCAATACAACGGCTTGGTCAACCGCTCCCAAGCGGTCGACGCCCAGTGGGCTCAGGTCCAGAATGTCTATCAACGACGCGCGGACTTGGTCCCCAACCTCGTCGCCACGGTTTCCGGTGCCGCCAATTTTGAAAAATCCACGCTGACGGAAATCACCGAAGCCCGCGCCTCCGTCGGCAAGGTGCAGATCAATTCCGGAACCGCCCCGACCGATCCGGCGCAACTCGCGGCCTTCGACCGGGCCCAAGGCCAGTTGACCTCGGCACTGTCGCGTTTGCTGGTGGTGGCGGAGAATTATCCCAACTTGAAAGCGACCGCCAATTTTCAGGAACTGCAGGCGCAGCTGGAAGGAACGGAAAACCGCATCTCAGTCGAACGCGGTCGATTCAACGATCTCGCGCGCGACTACAACGCTGCGATCAAACGCGTGCCCGCTGTTTTCTTCGCCGGCATCATGGGTTTTAAGGAAAAAGCCTACTTCACCGCCGCCGCCGGAGCTGAAATTGCCCCACAGGTGAAATTTGATTTCGGCAAGCCAGCCCCCGCCAAACCGTGATTATAACGGCGAAACTAATGCTGCGCACCCTCGTGCTTCTCGTCGCGCTCGCCATCGGCGGGACGATGGGAGCAGCGGAGCGCATTCCGCCCGCTCCGGCGCAGTATTTTAACGATTACGCCGGCGTGGTCACACCAGCGGTGGTGCAGGAATTAAACGGCAAGCTGGAGCAATTCGAAAAAGACAGTTCCAACCAACTGCTGGTCGCCCTCTATCCGAAGATGGAATCCGACTCGGCGGTCGAGGATTATACCGTGCGCGTCGCGCAATCGTGGCGTGTCGGCCAGAAAAAAAAGGACAACGGCGCGGTGCTTTTTGCCTTCATGCAGGAGCACCAGGTTTACCTTCAAGTCGGCTATGGACTTGAAGCCGTGTTGCCCGATGCGACGGCCAAGCGAATCATCGAAAATGAAATCGTTCCCCGCTTCCGCCAAAACGATATCGATGGCGGGATGAGAGCCGCGGTTGCCGCGATGATCGCCGCGACCAAGGGAGAATACAAAGGCGAAGGCCGCACCCACGGTGCGTCACAACCGCAGCAATTTTCCTCCCAGTGGGGAGTGGTCGCCCTGTTTGTTTTCCTTATTCTGTTATCATCCCTCGCCCGGCGCCGCAATCGCCGGGGTTTTGTTATCGGCGGATCGCGCGGCGGCTGGTGGATCCCTCCCTCCGGCGGCGGCGGAAACAGCGGAGGTTGGAACTCGGGGGGTGGCGGCGGATTTTCGGGCGGCGGCGGCAGCTTCGGCGGCGGCGGAGCGGGAGGAAAATGGTAAGATGAACAAGACAATCTTCATCAAACAGCTGGATCACCCCAAAATCGAGACAGCGATTGCGCTCGCCGAATCGCTCACCTCCGGGGAAATCCGCGTCGCGATCATCCACGAACCCGCAGGCAATCCCCTCGCGAAAGCCCAGGAAATTTTCATGCGCCTCGGCATGACCAGAACAAAAAATCGCAATGCCGTGCTGATCATGGTCGCCCCCTCTTCACAAACCTTCGCGGTCATCGGCGACGAAGGGGTGCACGAAAAATGCGGCGGCGCTTTTTGGCAGGAACTGACCTCGGCCATGGGCGGCTTTTTCAAAAGCGGCGATTTTACCGC
>JAYVMJ010000440.1:0-8004 GCA_043759025.1 Verrucomicrobiota bacterium
AACCCACACCGGCAAATCCGCTTTTTCACGCGACACCGACAAGATGAGGGCCGACGTGCGGGAGGAAGCAGCGAAGTACTGCGCCGCCCAAGGCAAGGAATTGAAAATCCTGGAACTGACTTCTGAAAAACCCTTTTTCTCCACCGGCTACGCGAGCGCAAAGATCGTGTTCAAAGCCGTTACCCCTGGCGAGGTCGAGCCCGCATCCGCGCCGGCGACGGCCGCGAGCGCCAGCGGCGTGACGAACCGCAGCGTGGAACACGCGACCGCGACGGACGATCTCTACGCCGAACTCATGAAGCTCGATGAACTGCACCAGAAGGGAATCCTGACCGACAAGGAATTCAAGGTAGAGAAAAAGAAAGTGCTGGCCCGCTCGAGGTAAACGCCCGGAAAGAATCGAGTCACCTCCGGGTAGTCACCGGCCTCCGCGCCGGTGCGATTTCCTCAAGGCTGCCCTCGCCCCGACGCCTTGTACTCCGCCACCGCTTCGTCGGCGCGTCCCGTTCGCTCAAGCGCCACGCCGAGATTATAGTGGGCGTCGGCAAAACCGGGATCGAGCCGCAGCGCCTGCTTAAGTTCCGTTATCGCCTCGCCGGGGCGGCCGGCCTCGGTGAGCGCGCTGCCCAGATTATTGCGAAATAACGCCGAGTCCGGTCGGAGTCGCACCGCCTCGACATAGGCCGCCGCCGCTTCCGGCAACCGACCCAAGCGATAGAGAAAGCTGCCGAAGCTGTTCCAGTTCTCGGCCATCCGCGGAGCCAGACGCAGCGATTCGCGATAGTGCGCCACCGCCTCGGTTCCGTCGCCGACTCCGCGCAGCGCGAGCGCCAGGTTGAAATGCGTTGCCGCGGAAGATGGATCGATCTGGAGCGCCTTCCGATAGTGAGTCATCGCTTCGCTTTCGCGCCCGAGCTGGCCAAGTACATTCCCGAGATTGTTTTCCGCATCGGCATTGTTCGCCCGAAGCTGCAGCGAGCGCTCAAACGCCGCTGCCGCTTCCACGCGTTTTCCGCCACGGGCCAGCGCCGTCCCGAGATTATAATAAACCGCGGGATCGGACGGCTTCAATACCCGGGCACGTTCGAGTTGGCCAATCGCCTCCGGAAAACGGCCCGCTCTGACCAGCGCATTACCAACGTTGATCCGCGCATCGGCAAAATTCGGGGCGGATTCCAGCGCGGTTTCGAAATGCGCGATCGCCTCATCGAGCCGGCCCGGAATTTTTTCCAGCGCCAGCCCCAGGCTGTTTTCCGCACGATAAAAATCCGGCCGAAGTTGCAGCGCGGTTTGCAGGCGGGCGATGCCTTCGTTTAACCGGCCCGGGACATTCGTGAGCGTCCAACCGAGATTGCTGAGCGCCTCCGGCATATTGGGATAAAACCGCAACGCCTGTTCCAAGGCCGCGATCGCGTCCGCCGACCGCCCCGGAATTTTTGAGTATGCGTTGCCGAGATTATTGAACGCATCGGCGCAGTCGGGCTTCAGCCGGATGGCCTCCCGAAAATGTCCGATCGCTTTGGACAACGATCCTGAGTCCATCAACGACAGCCCGAGATTGTTATGCGCGAGCCAGCATTTCGGATTCTTGGCGAGCGTGTCGGAATACAAGGTATCCCCATCCTGGTAAATGCCCGCCTGCCGCCAGGTCAGGAAGAAACAAATCGCCAGTAGCACCGCTGCCGCCGGAATTCCCAACCAAGCAAACGCGGCCCGGCGCAAACCGCCCGCACCGCCCTCGACCGCCAGTGCGATGATGCCAAGGCACGGCAGATACTGCCAGTGATCCGCGACGTACGAAAAAACGAATGGATAAACATTAAAGAAACCGAGCGCGGGAAAAAGTGATCCGACAAAAAACAGCACCGCCACCAACGGCGCGCGATTCCAGCGCCGCACGGACCACAGCACTCCGATCAACCCAACGAGCGCAACGACTGGAAGGCTCCCAGCCCACGAAGCCGCCACCCGCCAGCGCGGGTAAATAAAAATCAGGTCCGCCGGCCAGACAAGTTTCACGAGATAGAACCATACGACCCGCCCGGCGAGGAGCCCGCGTTGCAGAAGGGTCAGATCGTACGCCTCACCCCTGGCCCCGATAAAATTATGTTCGACCCACGCCGTGAAAAGCCCAGCGGCTACGCCGACGACAAACCACGGCAGCAACGGCACCACATCCCGCCGCCAGCCCAGCCGACCGCGCTTCCAGTAAAACCCCAACAGCAACGCCGCCGGGAGCGTCGCCGTTACCGATTTACTCAGCAACGCGAGAACGAAAAAAGCGAGCGCCAGCGCGTACCAACGCCACTGCCGATCGCGGTCGAATCGAAGATAGCCCAGCGCGGCGAGCAAATAGAACACCAGCGAAAGCGTGTTTTTCTGCTCCGAAATCCACGCCACCGATTCCACGCAGACCGGATGCAGCGCAAAAACCGCCGCGATCAGCCATTCGCTTCGCCACCTTCGGCCCGGATTTCGATCAGGAGGAGCGAACCGGCATAACAACAACGCGAAGAGACACGCCGCCGTCGCATGGAGCGCGATATTGACCAGATGATAGCCCAAAACTGCGTCGCCCCACAGTCGGTGCTCCAGCCAAAAAGCGCTGTGCAGCACGGGATAATATTGCTGCGTCGCACCCAAATAAAACCAGATCGCTTTCAATCCCCCGAGACCCTGCAGCGCCGGCGCGGTGATGTGGGCGGCATCGTCCCACAGTTGTCCGCCCCGAATCGCTGGAAAGTAGGCGAGAAACGTAATCCCAAAGATCGCCACGACCAGCAGCGTCACGGGGACGCGGCGTCGGGCTGACGGTTCATTTGATGGGATCGGTGTCGTCTGAATCATGGGCCGGAAAGACAGAAATAGAAAGCCGCCCCAAGATCCGGCCGCAAGCCCCGAGCCGGCGGACCAATCTTCTGGATCGGGTCCAAGTGCAACCGCAGTCACACCGTCGCGGCGAGGTCACCGCGGCTCCATCAATTCGGAAAAATCGGAGGTAGGGCGCGTTATCCCTAGCAGCCTGTCGGACTTAGAAAATGAAGGCTATCTGGCACCACGTATTTGCCCGAAAAAAATTTATTCGAAGGCGAATATTTATCTGTAGACGCCTTCAGTCGGCAAAATCCGACAGGCTGCTAGGCTGTGTCTGGTAAATAAATCTGACCGCGAAGGATCGCCGCCCCACGACTTCGCTCTGGGCCATGAGTCGGTCGAACGGGCTGGCCGCATCGAAAGGTCTGAGTCCCCGCAATCCTCAGAGGCAATAACCACTAATAGTTTCGCTTAATAGCAGACGCGTTCTGCTGCCCAGCAGAATCAAAGTCTCCTTCGACTCATCGTCTCCGGGGTTGGATCCAGAGGCGTCCGCTCATCGCGGACGGAATGGGATTTTTTTCGGGTTCTTCGCGTCCTCTGTGTCCTCCGCGTTTAATTCCGTGGGTTCGATTCGGCGTCTTTGTGACCTTTGCTGCCTTGGTGTAAATCCTCTGCCCGGAGTAGGTTCACCCCACCTACGGATGCGGAAAGCGCATCGGTTTATTTACCAGACACGGCCTAACGCGCCGTCAGGATATTCGCACGCCCCACACGTTCTCCCGATGCAGTCGCATGCTCACTAACGCACCGCGAAGGCTACTTGGCTAACCTCAATTATTGCAGCTTATTTGCATTTCATGGTAACTTCCCCCACGATCATCACCCTACTTTTCCCGCCGTGGCCTTGACATCGCCGGGGACCAGTCGAAGCCTCCGCGTTCAAGGTCGATATGCGAGATTTTCTGAGGCTTTGCCGGTTGGGTTTTGGGACTTTGGTCCTGTTATTTGTCGCCGTCGGAAGGTCCGAAATGCGTGCGCCAGACGTCGCGAAAAACAGCTCTGTCGCTCAAGCTGGCAACCCACCCGACACGCAGAGTCAGGCCGAACTGCAGGAGGCCTACCGAAATTTGCACGACCAGTTGCGCGCCACCCAAGCGGCCATCGTCAACAGCCGCTTCGACGCTGAGGCCACCGCTCGCGCCCAAGCCGCCGTGATTGCCGAAAAAATCGACGCGATGAACACCACGCTCGCGGCCGAACGCAAAGCCCGCCGGTCGGAGTCCGACCGGTTCGACTATGAACGCGGCCAACAGCAACAGGAAATCAATCGCGGCAACCGCGCCGTCTTCTGGATCGCCAGCGGCTTCGGTCTGCTCGGCCTCCTCGCCATGGCGGGAGCCGCCTATTTCCAATGGCGCGCGATCAACCGCATCGCGGACGTCGTGAATCCCTACGCAATCCCTCCAGCCGCCAATTACGCGATGCTCCCATCGCCCCAAAACTCTCCCTCGACGCAAGCCGTGATGTTATCCACGCAGCGCCTGATGTTGACGATGGAGCGCATGGAAAAGCGCATCAAGGAACTTGAGCATACTTCCGCTCAGCCATTTCCAGCGACGCCCACACCGCCAGCTTCTGCCGCCCACCCGCCCCAGCAAACGCACGATGTGAACGCCTGACCTTTCCGCCTCCCTTCAGCCCTTCATGCGCCGTTTCGCCCCTGCTCTTCCCACCGTAATCGTCGCCCTCCTGCTCGCGTCGTCACCTGCATTGTCTGCGACCAAGTTGGTCGATTCTGTCGCCGCGCTGCAATCCGCCCTCAATGAATCCGTCGCTGGCGATACCATCACCCTGAAAGACGGCGTGTACACCACGACCCAACCGATCACCGTCAACCGTCCGGGCTCCGCCGAACAACCGATCACCGTCGCCGCCGAAACTATCGGCGCCGTCGAAATCGCGGGCACGCAGGGCTTCGTCGTTAACGGTTCTGCGGCGTACGTCATCATTTCCGGGTTTAAATTCAGCCACGCAGCCGGCACCGCGCTCATCGACGAGGGCACGAGCCATATCCGATTCACCCGGAATAGTTTTCTGTGCTCCGGCGACGGCCCTGATCTTTCGATTTCCGGCGACGACGCTCAGATCGACTATAACGAATTCGGCGCGAAAAAAACCGCCGGCAACATGATCGCCGTCGCGGGCACCGGCACCCAGGTGTCGCGACGCCTGTGGATTCACCATAATTATTTCCATGATCTCGCCAACTCTGGGAGCGAAGGAGCGCAAATGCTCCGGCTTGGATTGATGAGCACCCAGGGCCAGTCGATCGGTGCCGCGCTCGTGGAAAACAATTTGTTCGCTGGCTGTCACGGCGTGACCGAGATGGTCTCAAGCCGTTCCTCGGGAAATACGTTTCGCTACAACACGTTTATCGACAGCCCGTCCGCCCAGCTCACGTTGCGCCGGGGCAACGACTGCATCGTTTACGGAAACTATTTTCGCAACACCGAGGGACTCCGGATCTACGGCAGTCGTCATCAGATTTTCAGCAATTATTTCGAGCGAAATCACATCGCAGTCGCCATCGGCAACGGCGCGCCCGATCCGACCGACGGGAAGTCCAATAAAAATCAGCGGCCGGACGACTGCGTCATCGCGTTCAACACCTTCGTCAACAACACCACCCACTACACGATGAGCCGTCGCGCCCCCGTCGCGCTGGGGGCGCCGCACACGACGTTCGCCAACAATATCGTCGTCGGCGGTACCACCGTCGCAAAAATCGGCGGGCCTTATCCCGACGCGATCTGGAGCGGTAACCTCATCTGGAATTTCCAAAAATTTGGCGACATCCCTCCCGAAGGTTTTACGCAAGTCGATCCACTGCTCGCCGCCGGTGCGGACGGGATTCAGCGGCCTCAAGCCGGAAGCCCCGCCCTTGCCGCCACCAACGGCGCATTCCCCGCCATCACGTTTGATTTCGACGGCAATCCACGCCCGGAAAAGAAATCGATTGGTGCGAACGAGAGCAGCACCCCTCCAACGACAGTTCATCTCATCTCCGTCGCCGAGGTCGGTCCAAAGGGAACCAAACCCAAAGCAAGCCCAACACCCGCTCGCGTGCCAATTCCTGCTCCCGGTGCCGCCCCGACTCGCGTCAGCCCGGCACCAACGACGAAACCTCCGGCCACCGTCAAACGGGCGACACCACCTCCGGCCAAAACAAAACCGGCTGCCCCGGTTCCACCGCCGCAAACCGAATTATCCGACGAAGACGCCAAACGCTCGGCCTGATCCTTTCCAATAGTCCACCCCACCCCTACGGTCGCCATGAAAACCCAAGCTTCGTTTATCCGCTCAGGCATGATTTGCCTGACGCTGTCGCTGCTCACCAATGGTTCATTGAAAGCGCAATCTGCCCCGGAAACCATTCCCGCGCCGTCGGCTAAAACCGTCACCGCGACAGTCGATCCCGCCGCCACTGCCACCGACGCCACCAGTCAGGCAGAGCTGCTGAAATCCTACCTGCACGTCCGCGAGCAATTGCACGACGCCGAACTCGCGATCGCCAACAACCGCCTTGAAGCGGAGGCGGCCGCCCGCGCGCAAGCGGCCGCCATCGCTGAAAAACTCGATTCGATTAAATCAACCATCGCCGCCGAGCGCGAACACCAGGCAGCCGATACCCAGCGCGCCGCTGCCGAGCAGGATCGTCAACGCGTCGCCAGCCGGGAGGCCAACCATATCATTTTGTGGATCGCGGTGTCGTTCGGCGCAGTCGGCTTGCTCACCATGCTCGCCACCACTGTCCTCCAATGGCGCGGCATCAAACGCATGGCGGAAGTCACCGCGCAGCAGCCGCAACTCCCACTCCCGGCGGTTGCCCCGCAGAACTGGCTCACCGCGGGCAATAGCGGTCCCACCAGCGGACACGTCGCACTTTCCAATCACCGACTGATGTCGGTGATTGATCGCATGGAGCGCAGGATTCTCGAGCTTGAGACCACCGCCGCCCAACCGCTGCCCACGTCGCCCGCCGAGCCCGTGATCGAAGCCACTACGCCGCGAGCGACGCCGGCCGCGCTCGATCAAGCCGCCCACATCGCCGCATTACTTGGAAAAGGCCGTTCGCTCCTCAACGCCAACAAAGCCCGCGAAGCCGTGGCCTGCTACGACGAGATTCTCGCCATCGAAGGCAACCATCCCGAAGCGCTCGTCAAAAAAGGTTCGGCGCTCGAGCGTCTCAATCAGGATCTTCAAGCCATCGAGTGTTACGACCGCGCCATCCAAGCCGACCGCAACCTCGCGCTCGCCTATCTTTCGAAGGGCGGCGTTTTCAACCGCCTGCAACGCTTCGACGAAGCCGTCGAATGCTACGAGAAAGCGCTGCAGGTTGAAAAACAAGTGAAGCCACCCGGCGTCGTCCGGGTAAGCGTCTCCGGAGAATGGCCCGCCAGCGGAAGCTCCATCCCCGCCTGACGCCGCAGCCCGCGATCCCGCCGACGAAGTAAGGGTATTTAGAATCAGCCTGTAGCCTGGGGCCCTGACCCCGGACGCCAGCTCATTAGAGCGGTTTAAAAAATATCGTAGCCGCCTGCGTCCGATTCTCGATGGAGCGGCAGCGACCCCGCTGTTGTGCTCTCGTGGGCGAGGTCGCCCACGCTCGTGCTCATGGCAGTCCGCGTCCGCTCGAATGCAGCAACAATGCGGCTACAGTTTTAATTAAACCGCTGTAGCCGAAAAAGAACGCAAATTCACGACGTCCAGCAAAAATCACGCGGCGCCTATAGGCGCACGGCAAACCCACGTTACCGCTCGAAATCCTCTTTGCGTTCCTTCGCGGCAAAAACATGCCGGTCCCCTCGCGTACTCGGTTTCAAAAAAGCCAAAGCCCATCCGACAAAAAAATTGTCCGCAGTAGGCAGTAAGAAATCAAACGTCCAAGCCACCGTCCCGCCGCCAGCCACGGCCAAAGCGGCCTTACAATTAGGAAACGATACAGGCTGCTGATCATTCATCCACGAATTGGCCCGTGTAAAAACGAGTTGAGCTTTACAGGCACGAAAAACAACCTGCAAAAGCTCAACCCAGCCGAATCGGCTGTTGTCTTTCAGTATCTTAGACGCTGTCGTTTTGTAAATGCACCGAACTGTTATACATCAACTCAGTTGGTCCTAATATACT
>JAYVMJ010000441.1:0-5142 GCA_043759025.1 Verrucomicrobiota bacterium
CGATGGATTAAATGCATCCTTTCGAATCGGGATTCCCGTGGAAAATTCCTTCAAGTCGGGCGTCGTGTTCAGCGGCGGGGATTTTGAAAATATCGGGAATGGCGATGCATTCTCGCTCGGATTGCTCAAGTACTACAATGGGCTGTCCCGCGTCGGGACTTCTTCGGGAAGCTCACGGCTGGATCTCTACCTGAACTTCGACGATCCTGGTATTGGCATGGTGCATCTCACCACGATCGCCTTTGCGATCGACGCCACCGTGAACGCCGCCGGGCATTTGACGCCCGATATCTACACGGCGATTTTCCAGCAGCCGCCACCTGTCTGGATCGACAATCAATGGGTGAATTTCACTATCAATGGGCTGCCGAAGTCCACCGCGGTTGCGGAAAATACCTGGACTGACTTGGCTAACCTCACTGTCACCGTTGTTATTCCTGAGACATCAACCTTCGCTGCGATGCTCGGATTGGGGATACTTGCTTTCACGCTGTGGGGTCGCCGACACATCGTGAACGCTTCGGCCTGATCAGATTAAGGAGAAGGGAAAAGCGGAGCGAGTAAGGGCTGAATTTTTATGGGGTGAGGACGGGAACGTTACCCGCCCGTAACACCGAGTGACATCGGTTCTTGACGCGTTCGTCACGCAACGAAATGGGCGACTGTGCTAATATGGACGCGTAGGAAAAATTCACCCCGCTCGTTGGCCGATGAAATCACTCACCGAAATTCCAGTAATGCCCCGTGGCTTTACTTTTTCAGCGTCGCGCCGACCGTCCTGTCGCGGGCAACAAATTCTTGCTGCTCTAACCCTCGCATTCGCTTCTTTGGCGATCTTTGCGAGCATAGTTCCCGCGGCTCGGGCCGGTGAAGCGCCTGATCAAATTCAGGCTCTCACTTTCAACATCGCGGATGCCGCCGGACAATCCATTGGAGCGCAGAATTTATCCGGCATGGTCACCTATGACGAAAGCACTGGTGCGGTGAGCACGCCCACCGTTGGCACACCGCTGACCGGTAACTGGAGTTGGTCGACCGTTGATTTCAGCGATCCGAGCCAACCCCTCGCGACTCCTGCCTTAGGCTGGCACACGGCCACGCAAACCAATGGAGTATGGGATGCGGTCGTGCAATTGAAGGCAACGGGCAATGTCGATCCGTTCATGAGTTACAGTTTTTCGGCCAAGAACAATACGACGGCGAACCAGACGTTCACTTTTTCTTACGGTGAATCGATTGTGCCACCCGTCTCCGGCGGTTACTCGATTTATTCCGATCTGGCTGGGAGTTTAACCCACGGCCAGATCAGTCCCTTCGCTCAGATCGCTCCGGTGTTGGGCGATTTGGATGGGGACGGTATCAGCGAAATCCAAACGCTTAAACTTTCCACCGACGGAGGCTTAACTTTTCTCAATGCGGGCGTCGATTTGGGTGCTGCGCAAAGCCTCACCCCGTCGGGCACCACGATTTTTGGGCCGATCTCCGATACGGTCACTGGAAATCTCGCGCTGGTCAATTACTGGCAATTTGACGTCGCCTTCACGTTAACTCCCGGCAAGGACGCGGCTGCGCTTTCCGGCTACGCGGAAATTACCGCCATTCCCGAACCTGCAACTTATGGTAGCCTCATGGGGGGATTCGTTTTTTTGGGAATCATGATGCGACGTCGATCCAGAGTGACGGTTTGATTGATCCACGCCCGCACGGCATCTTGGAAGTCCGTTGTTTTTCCGCCGGGAAGCGGTTAACTAACCCTCGCTTTACTGGAGCGGGTTTTTATTTTGACGCAATTAATCGTGGCGACGGCCAAACCAAGCGCCAGCCGCATTGCTCGCTCTGTTGGAGGCCTGAGACGCGTTGTGACGCGATTGGCGATGGAACGGGCACGGGTCCGGATGAACTTGGGAGTGGACGCGGTGCGCGGTTTTCGCCGTGAGCCGGATTGCTTTGACGCATCGCGATCAAAAGCGCGCAAAACCCCGCGACCAATTGAACTGCGATGGTTAGAGCAACAAGAGTCGGCCTTGAGGGGAAGAAGTAGTTGCCCACTCTAATTCTTACTGCTGATCCCGGCTATCCGGTCCCTTCCGTAAAAGATCGTACGGATTCGCCCGGATGATTTTAATAATGGCGAAAAAGCCCCGGTTCCGCCTTATTCCTCCTCTGCTTGGGTTCGAATTGAACCGCGAAATTTCCCCGCGGTGTGATTCAGCCAGTCGCTCGTGCTGGAGTCCCTGAGGGTTTGGAATCGTAGTATTCCTTGAAGGCCTTGCTGTCGGTATCCATGTAATAATACGCACTGTGGAGACTGCTTTTCATGTCATTCATCACGGCGCCGAAAATTGGAATATTGGCGGAGCGCAGCCGCTGGACGCTCCGTTGCACTGCGCCGCGTTTCGCTCCACTGAAGCGGATTGCATAGATTGCGCCGTCCATGAGCGGAAGAATGTTCAACGCGTCGCTTACCGCGCCGAGCGGCGGCGTATCAAATAGCACGCGGTCATAGCGCTTGCGTAGTTCAGCAACGAGAGCCTCAAATTCCCGGCTGTTGAGCATGTGGATGGGATTCTTGGCCCGGTTGCCGACGGTGATCACGTCGAGATTGGGGTGAACATTCTTGGTCACAATTTCGTCGAGCGTCGCGGCGTTCGCACAAAAGTTGACCACACCCTTGTTGACGCGCAGCCGGAACGACTGCTCGACATTGGGTTTTCTCAGGTCGCAATCCACCAGGATCGTGCGGTCGCCCTGTGATGCGAAAGTCAGCGCAAGATTGGACGCAATGAACGATTTTCCTTCACCGGGTAGTGTGCTGGTGACGAGAATCAACTTGGAATTGCGACTATCATCGGCGATGCGCAAAGTGGAATAGAGCGAGAGAAAAGATTCAGTCACCAGCCGGTCAGCACCGTTGGCGACGATTTGCGCCTTGTCGGGTTGTTCCATTCGTTCCACGCGGGGAATAACTCCCAATAGGGGCAGTCCAACCAGCGTTTCCACGTCGAACGCAGTTTTGATCTTATCGTCGAAGGTTGCGATCAGGAACGTGAATCCAACGCCGAGAAATCCTCCTCCGAATATGCCAAGCGCGAGATTGAGCAGAACATTTGGTGAAATGGGTTTAATGGGATCGAACGCCCGGTCGATGATCCGGGCGCTTTCCATCTCAATGCTGCTGGTGACCGAGGTTTCGCGCATCCTCGACATCATGGATTCGAGTAACTGCTCATTTACGCGGAAATCGCGATTAAGGTTCTCGTACTCGACGCCGGCCTTGTCCATGTCCAATGACTTCGCTTCCTGATCGGCCAATGCCTTCCGGGCGCCCGCGTCGTTTTGAACAGCATTTTCATATTCGGATTTGATGGACGCTGCCGCCGTGTCGAGCGCCTCCTTTAGCTCAGCTTCGGTTTGCGCGAGACCGTTTCTCGCCTCGATGAGGCGGGGATGTTTATCCTTGTAGCGTTCTTGCAATTGGGCGAACGCGAGCTTTTGCGTCGTAAGTTGGATGAGCAACTGATTCACTTTCCCTTGGCTGGAGATGAAGGGAAGTTCAGCAAGATCATGCCGCTCCTTGGTCCAAGCTTGAACCTGATTCCAGCGCACCTCGGCTTCCTTAAGGTGCGAGTTGGTCTGGGTGGTCATCAGGTTCAATGCCTTTAGTTTTTCGGTCACGATGTCCTTGCTCTGCATGAGCGAAATCAAGTTCCCCCGCTGGCGGAAACTTTGCAGGGCGTTCGCAATTTCATCCACGCGTTTTCTTTGCTGATCGGCACGATCCTTCAAGTCGTCGACGGCCTTGAGCGACTCCTCAATTCGAATCCGGGAATTATAAGCGATATACTCGGACGCCAGTAAATTAGCGATTTTGGCCGCCATCTTTGGGTTCGGATGTTTAAACTGGATGAGCGCAACCAACGTGAGGCGTTGGGGCATAACCTTCCTGCCTGCGTAAATGATTCCCGCCGCGCTGGGTGGTTCGCCAGAACGACTTTTATAAGGCTCGATGAGCAGCTTCGTTTCTTCAGGCGTGAGATGGTCAGCGACGCTTTGAATGATGGTGACGCTCTCGAGCAATTTGATTTGGGTGTTAAAATCCGTGTCGCTAGTGACGCTGCTTTCGACGACGTCGGCCACCCGCATGACCTCCGGGCCGTGCTTCAACACCTGAATCGAGGCGACTCCTGCGTAGATTGGTGTGGCCAAAAAAGTGTAGGCCGCGACTCCGGCGACCGTGATCAGAAATATTCCCAAAGCGTACCATTTTCGCTCGAGAATCATCAGCCAGCTATGGCGCAAAAAATTATTTTCCTCGGGTTCAACGGGCTCAGGTTCGGAGGAATAAAAGGCGTTATTGGAGCCCATGGATGGCTGGTTCGATTTCATGAAGACAAAGCGTTTATCCGGTCAGAGGATTCTCTCCGGAACAAAGATCACGTCGCCGTCCTGAACCGGAGCGCGGTTGTTGGTGTCACCCGAGACCAATTGATCGGCGTCGATGCTGTAGTTTATTGTGCGACCGTCAGGCTGGGTGCGGGTCAGACTCACCCGATTGCGATTGGCGAGACGAGAAAACCCGCCGGAGCGCGCAATCGCATCCAGCAGGGTCAGGTTTTTCTCGGGTGGGATTTGGACGGAGCCGGGAACGTTGACGGCTCCCAACACATTGATCGTCCGCTGAGCATACTCGATGACCGTGAGATTGATCTGGGGATTGACGAGATAGTCACGCTGATAGAGGTCGGTGAGAAGCACCTCGGCGTCGCGAACGGTATGATCCTTTAAATTCACCGAACCGACGAGCGGAACCACGATCGTGAAATCCTGGGAAACGCGCAGTTCTCGATCCAGATCCGGTTCCTGAAATACCTGGAGTTTGATTAAATCCATGGGCCGTAGTTTGTAGGTCGCGTAGTGGCCGGCCGTTTTGGCGTCGTCCCGGGCCGCAAGGAGGGTACTTGGCGCAAGCGAGCTGCCCGCCACCAAGGGCAATAAGATGCGCGTGATCGCATACAAAGTTGAAAAACGCATGGGAGGATCCGGTAATTAGTAGCGCAAGCCGAGGACTACGCTGACGATGTTGTTGGAGAATTGGGCTGCGCTCAGGTTAGAGCGATTGTGCCGCAAGGTGTAGTCGGCGGA
>JAYVMJ010000442.1:0-6222 GCA_043759025.1 Verrucomicrobiota bacterium
GAGCAGAAAGAAAAGGGTATTGTCGACAGTCGCTACGGAGTTTTGGAATGAAGGGTCCGGCTAGCGTAGGTCGCGTGTGATCCCAGATAGGTCTAGTTCATGCAATGCTGATGCGGGTGCCAGACGTTAATATGAAACTTCAGCGCGAAATGATTATCCTGCTTTTTCATTCCCGAACTCCGCGTAAAAACCGCAGCCGCTTCGTTTGGTCGCTGCATTATCGGGCGGCAAGCAGTCGCTCAGACTTGGCTAGCCCAGAGTGAATTCGAAAAGTGGCCAAGAAATGGCCAAGCGGATTTGGGCATAAAAAAGCCAACGAGTGTAAGTCGTTGGCTAAAATGGCTGCCCGGGTAGGGATCGAACCTACGACCAAGTGATTAACAGTCACCTGCTCTACCACTGAGCTACCAGGCAGTGTGGCAAAAAGAAGGGTCAAAAAGATACTCCGAAGTCTCGTTGTCAATCCCTGTCTCCCGCAAAAACGCGCGTTTTTTCGGGCCGACGCAAAGTTTTAGTTGCGTCGCCGCTTGGCGCTCCATCAACTCAACTCCCTTTTCCATTACGCCTGCCTCTAATTCCGGAGTCTCAGGGGGAACGAAATCATGAAAAAATTCCAACTTACTGTCACGAATCGTGAGGGCACGGGCCGCAGTGCCTCACGTCGTCTCCGCAAAGCCGAGAAGATTCCCGCCATTCTCTACGGCAAGCACACGAAGCCCGAAAACCTAGCCGTCAATGCGCCGGAATTCGTCAAATTGCTGAAGGAAATTTCCGGTGCCGCCGCTCTTATTGAGCTCAAGCGCGATGCGGGTTCCTCGGCCCTTTCCTTTTTGCAGGAAGTGCAGCGTGATCCGATCACCGATAAGTATCTCCACCTCGACCTTCAGGAAGTGAAGGAAAACGAGAAGATGATCATCAATGTGGCCATCCGCGTCGTCGGCGAGGCTTACGGCGTGAAGACCGAGGGCGGTATTCTCGAGACCGCGACCCATCGTCTGCGTATCCGCTGCTTGCCAAAGGATCTGCCTTCCGTGATCGAACTCGACGTCGCCGCGCTCAAGGTCGGAGAGTCCATTCACGTTGGCGAACTGAAGGCCATTGAGGGCGTTGATTTCCTCGACGACAAAAATCAAACGGTCGTCCTTTGCGTCGCGCCACCCGCAGAAGAAGTTGCGGTGGTCGTCACGCCTGCCGCCGGTGCCGCTCCTGTCGCTGGTGCTGCTCCCGCCGACGGTGCTGCCGCTGCCGCTGCTCCTGCCGCCGGTGCGAAACCGGGCGATGCGAAAGCCGCCGCTCCTGCTGCTGGCGCGAAGCCTGCTGCTGGCGCGAAGCCTGCGGCCGGCGCAAAGGCTGCCGCTCCGGCTGCCGGCGCAAAGCCCGCGGCCAAGAAGTAAGTTTTATTCAAGGGTCGCCCGTTCGCGGACGGCCTTTTTTGCACCCTGTTCTTTGAGTCATGTCCGTCACGCTAATCGCTGGACTGGGCAACCCCGGGCGAGAGTACGCCGCCACCCGTCACAATCTCGGCTTCACCGTGATTGATGCGCTGGCGGCGTCCGAAGGTCTCAAGTGGAAATCAGAATCCCGCTTCGAGTCCGAGACCGCCCGCTGGGATGTTCGGCCCGGTGTCACCCGGTTGCTCATCAAGCCGCAGACTTTTATGAACGACAGCGGGCGCGCCCTGCGCCTGTTGTTGGATTTTCATAAACTGCCGGTCGATGCGCTGATCGTCGCCTACGACGATCTCAACATCGATCTCGGCCGGGTAAAAGTGTCGGTCACCGGAAGTGCCGGTGGTCATAACGGAATTGCCAGTTTGCTCGAGCATCTCGGTAGCGGGTTCATCCGCTATCGACTTGGGATCGGGGCGACGCGACCGGCGGACATGGACATTAAGGACTTCGTGCTCGGGAGATTTTCAACAGAACAAACCAACGTCATCGATCAAAAACTAACCACCTTCGTGGACGGCCTCCGCCTGCTAATGAATCGCGGGTATGCCGACGCCATGAACATCCTCAATCGCAGAGACCACCATGAGCCAGAACAAGCGTAACTATAAAGCCACTCTCATCCTCGATAACCGCGGCAAGGAAGACTCCGTCGAGCAGATTATCGACGGGGTGAAGAAGGAAATCTCCGCTGTGCAGGGTGAAGTCACCGCCGTGGAAAACCTCGGCCGCCGCGATTTCGCCCGCAAGACGGACGATAAATTCCCCGCGGGCGTATACGTCCAGGTGAATTTCTCCGCGCCCGCCGCTGCTCCCGCGCAGTTGCACGAGCGCCTGCGCCTGAACGCAACCGTCTACCGCGCGCTCGTCGAAAACGCCTGATCGCGTTTCGCGCCCCCTCCCATGGCCAATCTCAATAAAGTCATGCTCATCGGCAACCTGACGCGTGATCCCGAATTGCGGGTCACGCCGAAAGGCACTGCCATCTGTCAGTTCAGCCTCGCCGTGAATCGCAAATTCCGGGACGAGGCAGGAGCTGACCGCGAAGAGGTGACTTATGTGGACATCGAGGCTTGGGGCAAATCCGGCGAAAACATTGCCAAGTATTGCACGAAGGGCCGCCCGCTGTTCGTCGAAGGGCGTTTGCGCCTCGATCAGTGGGAAGACAAAACCACGAAGGAAAAACGCAGCCGCATGAAGGTGGTTTGCGACAATTTCCAGTTTCTCGGCACGGGCCGGGCCGAAGGTGGCGCGCCCGGTGGCGAAGGTGGCGGTGGCGAGCAGCCCCGTTACAACGCTCCAGCTGCACGTCCCGGCGCTCCTCGTCCAGCGGCTCCCGCTGCGCAGGAAAATCTCGACGAAGATGTGCCGTTCTAACTGAACGGAGTACGAAGTAATAAATATCAGGGCTCAAACGGCCGAACGATTTCAAAAAACAACCAACTCATCACGATCATGGCTAACAGCGAAGTGCTCCTCCTCCAACCCGTCGACGGCCTCGGTGCCGAAGGCGATCAAGTCAAAGTCCGCGCCGGTTATGCGCGCAATTTCCTCCTGCCCCAGGGCAAAGCGGTCCCGGTCACGGTGGCCAATCGCAAACAGGTCGAGGCCCTTAAGAAGGCCCGCGGTCTGCGCGAAGCGAAGGAGCTTGACGGAGCCCAGGCACTCGCGAAGCAGATCGAGAAAGCTGGCATCGCCATCGCCGTGAAGACGGGCGAGGGCGGCAAGCTTTTCGGTGCGGTCACAACCAACGACATTCACGAGAAGCTCGCCGCTGCGGGCATCACGATCGAAAAGCGCCGGATTCATCTCGGTCAGCCGATCAAGACGCTCGGCAAGCACGAGGTGAAGATCAAGCTGCACAATGATGTGAGCGTCGATCTGTCGTTCGACGTCGTTTCCGAAAATCCCATCGAGCCAGCGGCCGCGTCGTAACGTCTGCGAGACGTTCGATCCCTGACCGGATATGGCTCAATCGCCTGCTACATTCCGGCGCGGCAAACCAGTGGACGACCAATCTTTGCCGTCCGCTGCGCCAGACCGTTCGCCGCCGTACAGTGCGGAGGCGGAGGAGCATGTCATCGCGTGTTGCCTGCTGGATGGCAGCGACACGATCGCGCGTTGCCTGGAGGCACGTGTCACGGCGGACTGTTTTTACTCCCAAGCCAACCGGCTGTTGTTTCAGATCATTGTTGAGCTTTATCAGAAGAGCTCGCCGGTGACGCTGGAGGTTCTCGCGGAGGAGCTGAAAACGCGCCGGCAATTGGAGGTTATCGGTGGCTTCCAGTATTTGATGCAGGTCACGGGCAAGATCCCGACAACGGCGCATGCCGCGTATTTCATCGAGAAAGTCCGTGAGAAACACTTGCTGCGCGAACTGATCAAGGCGGCGACCGGAGCCGTCGAGCAGGCGTACAGTTTTACGGGCGGGTTGGGGGAGTTTGTCGACAAAGTCGAACAGGAGCTCTTTGCGGTCACGCAGGATCGTGTCAGTGACAGCGCGAAGGAAATCAAGGAATCCATCAAGGAGGCCAACGCGGTCATCGCGAAGATGCTCATGAAAAAGGGCGAGCTGACCGGCGTGACGTCAGGGTTCAAGGACCTCGACGCGATGACGTTTGGTTTTCAGCGGCAGGAAATGATCGTTATTGCCGCCCGTCCCTCGATGGGAAAGACGAGTTTTGCCCTGAATATCGCGGAGGCGGCCGCCATGCCCAAGCCCGGCCGGGAGCCGGTGCCGACGTTGATTTTTTCGCTGGAAATGAGTTCTTCGCAGCTCGCGTTGCGCATGCTGTGCGCCCGTTCACGGGTGAACTTGAAACTCCTGCGGGACGGCTTGGTGAGCCGCGATGGCCACGAGGTGAACGCGCTCGGGAAGACCGCTGAGGAATTTAAGAAGGCGCCCATCCTGATTGATGATTCGAGCAATCTCACGATCATGGAAATCCGCGCCAAGGCCCGCCGGATCTACGCCCGGAAAAAACTGGGCATGATTATCGTGGATTATCTGCAATTGGTCAGCGGCAGCGATCCACGTGCACCGCGCGAACAGCAAGTGGCGGAAGTTTCGCGTGGATTAAAGGCGTTGGCGAAGGAACTTGATCTCCCCGTTCTTGTTCTAAGCCAGCTCAACCGTTCATCGGAAAAAGAAAATCGCACCCCCCGCTTGTCGGACTTGCGTGAATCCGGTTCCATTGAACAAGATGCTGATATCGTGATTATGTTGTCCCGACCAAAGGATGCCGACGAAAAATTCCAAACTGCCGCGTCCGCGGCGGACCTCATCGTTGCGAAACAACGTAACGGACCAGTGGGTGATTTGAAACTAACTTTCCTTCAAGAAATTACGCGCTTTGAAAACTTTACCCAGTAGTCCGTTTTTCCGGGCTTTTTCAGTCATCCTTTTTCTCTTTTCCACGGTTGTGGGCGCTTTCGCCCAAACCGGTGCCGATTCCGAGGGGGGGCCGGCCGCCCGTGTCGGCACGATCGCGATCAAGTTTGTCGGCATGGCAAATGTCAGCGAACAGATTGTCCGCGCCAACATCGCGTTGCGTGAAGGTGCCGAGCTCGACGAGGCGCTGATCGATCGCGATATCCGTTCCCTTTACCGGACCGGCCTTTTCGAGTTTATCGAGGTCAAGCGCGAGTCACTGCCGAATAACGTGGTTAATCTTGTCATCGAGGTGACGCCGAAGTTCCGGGTACTTTCGATCCATTTCGAAGGGGCCAAGGCCTACAAGGAGCACCGGCTGGGCAAGGAAATCAAAACCGTGCTGAACGGCGCGTTGGACGAACGCCAGATCAAGGACGACGCCCAGAAGCTTTACGAATTCTACCAGAAGAACGGGTTCAACCAGGCGCAGGTCACGTATAGCATCGATCGCAACCGCAGCACGGGCTTCGGCTCGGTGTTGTTCAAAGTCCGCGAAGGCGCCAAGGTGCGCATCGCCGCAATCAATTTCGTGGGCAACGACCACATCAAGGCGAAGCGCCTCCGGAAGGAGATGGAAACGCGGAAATGGCACATGTTTTCCTGGCTCACGGGCAGCGGCCGGCTCAAGGACGACGAGTTCGATGACGACTTGGGCAAGCTGCGCGACTATTACAAGGAGCAGGGCTACCTCGACGTCGAAATCGCCGAGGACAAGATCACTTTCGACTATCCAAAACCCGACCGATTGGTGATCACGATCCGCGTGACCGAAGGACGCCAATACCGGATCGGTGATATCAGTTTTAAGGGCAATAAACTTTATTCCGATCGTCTCTTGCGCCTCCTGCCAAAAGAGAGAAAGGGCATGGTTTTCGTCCCGTCGAAGCTGGATAAGGACGTCGAGACGCTCGAGGACTTTTATGGCCGCGATGGTTATCTTGACACCCGCGTGCGATTGATCCGCAAACCCAATCTTCAGACCAACAATATCGACGTCGAATATCAGATCAAGGAGAGCGAGAAATTCCAGGTCGAGACGATCAATATCGAGGGAAATACCAAGACCAAGAGCATCGTTATTCTTCGCGAACTCGTGCTGGGGCCCGGCGATGTGTTCAGCAGCGTGTTGATGAAGATCAGCAAACTGCGCCTTGAAAACACACGCTTCTTCGAGGACCCGGTAAACGTAAAGGATGAATCCACGAACATTCCCGGCCGCCGTAACCTGAAAATCTCCGTGACCGAAGCGCGGACCGGCAACCTGACCTTCGGCGCTGGCTTCAGCTCGCTGGAGAAAGCAGTGGTGTTCGCTGAAGTGACCCAGTCCAATTTTGATTTCAA
>JAYVMJ010000443.1:0-1919 GCA_043759025.1 Verrucomicrobiota bacterium
CAAGAAAGAGAAAAACAAGGGCGACGCGACTGAGGCCGATCTGGCGGAGCTCGATTCGACCAATTGGTCCGAGGTGAA
The DNA here is from genome assembly GCA_043759025.1 of Verrucomicrobiota bacterium. GTDB lineage: Bacteria > Verrucomicrobiota > Verrucomicrobiia > Opitutales > Opitutaceae > Lacunisphaera. The sequence continues at coordinate 79 of JAYVMJ010000443.1, forward strand.
ATCCGAGGTCGATGCCTTGCGACAACGTATCAGCTCCATGGGCGCGGTTAATCTCGTCGCCATAGAGGAGTATTCCGAGCTGAAGCAGCGTTACGAATTCCTCAAGACGCAGGTTGACGATCTTACCAATGCGAAGACCGAATTGTTGAAGGCAATCGACGACATCAACCAAACCTCCCTCGAGCAGTTCAAGATTACCTTCGAGCAAATCCGCAAGAATTTCGCGTATACGTTCCAGATTTTATTTGGTGGTGGCCGGGCCGAGATCGAACTCGTGACGGCTGACGATCCGCTGGAGAGCGGCATCGAGATTGTGGCGCAACCGCCCGGTACAAAATTGAAGGGAATCACGCTTTTGTCCGGCGGACAGAAGACACTCACCGCGGTGGCGTTGCTTTTTGCGCTCTATATGGTGAAGCCGTCCCCGTTCTGTTTGCTCGACGAATTAGATGCGCCGCTCGACGAATCGAACATTCACCGTTTCACCAATCTGCTGAAGCAGTTCGTGAAGGAATCACAGTTCATCATTATTACCCACAATAAGAGCACGGTGGCTGCGGCTGACGCGCTTTATGGGGTGACGATGCAGGAACGCGGTGTGTCGAAGACCGTTTCGATGCGCTTCAACCAAGTGAAGGGCGAGACCGAGGTTGTAACGATTGCTGATTCGGTTCGAAGCGTCGCGCCAATGGCGCCCACGGCGCCGTAGTGCGCTCGTCTGGCTGGATCATTCGACGGATGATTCCAGTCGGGTGGAACGCTTCGTGTAATACCAGTCGCCCCAAGCTTCTGCACTTAACACCAAGAGCGCAAAGACCGCCAAGTACTGCTTGGCATTTCATGCTGTTCTCTGCGGCCTTTGCTTCCTTGGTGTTAAAGGATTGGCTGTTGGGACAACCCGGCAGTGGACTGGATTTTCGCCCGCTAAATGCGCTTTCCTGCGCGACTTGCCCGTCTGCGCCGGTCACGGCGCCGACGACCCTCAATCAGCAGTCTTTGGCTCGTCGTCCGAAGCCATCCGCCTTTCACTCGCGCGGCGAGGCTTTCATCGAAACGCTGGTGCTCGGGACAGGACTCGAACCTGCACGCCTTACGGCACACGCACCTCAAACGTGTGTGTCTACCAATTCCACCACCCGAGCATTTCCACCGTTGGAAAGGGGAGAAAGGTAAATCTGACGCGCCTTGTAAAGCCCGGAAATGCGCTTGCTTCGTGCTTTTATTCACTGGACACTCCGCTTTTACCGCTTGATCGACCTAATCCTGCGGAACACCCAGCAATAAACAGACACACACCGGGTAGCCACGCCCGTTTTCCTGAGCTTCATGGACGACCACACGCCCGCCAACGAAAACAACGAGCCGAGATTGAATCAAATCGATCTCAGTCAGTTGCAATCATTCAATTTCGGCACCCAATGGACCGAGGTTAAACCGCTTTCTCCGGGAGCACGCCGCGACGCCGATCGTGGCGAGCGCCGTGACCGTCGTGACGACGGCGGCAATCGCGGACCCGCTGCACGCGACCGCCGATCCTTCCACAAGCCTGCTGGTCCCGCCACGGGTCCGGCGGGAGCACCGAATCCACCGCCTGGCGACGGACAGCGCTTTCAGCCGCAACCGCAGGGCGATCGTCCTCCGTTTGCTGGACGCCGATTCGAACGCGGCCCCGGCGGCCCACGGCGTGATTTCCAAGGCGAGCGTCAGGAAGGCGGTGGTCAACAATTTGAACGTGGCCCGTACATCAGCCCTTATTTTGTCGCCACCTGCTATCCCGAAGACACCGGGTTTGCGGCGATGGTAAAAGCCGTGCGCGCGTCGTGCCGCACTTATCAACTTTT
>JAYVMJ010000444.1:0-3106 GCA_043759025.1 Verrucomicrobiota bacterium
GACCCTCACGGCATGTTCGACCTAGGCCCGGCGAAGGCCACCAACGGCAACGGCAAAACAAAACCCGCCGGCACGCCCGAACGAAAACTCACTGCGGCCAACCGTCTTCAATTCGAAAAGGAATTACTCGGCTTTTATATTTCCGGCCATCCCATGAACGCCTACCTCGGGCTGGCGGACGCCCTGACCACCCACACCGAGGAGCAGATTCTTGCCGAAGGTGATCGGATCGAATTTCGGATGTGCGGGGTCGCGTCCGGCATCACAAAAAAACTTTCCCGCAAGGACAACCGACCGTGGGCCTTCTTCAATCTCGCGACCAAACGAGCCACGGTGTCGGTCAATATGTATTCTGAGGCCTTCGAGAATAACGGAAAGAACCTTGCCGAAAATCAGCCGGTGGTGATCCTAGGCAACGTGATGCGTGGCGACGATGGCGCGCGCTTGAACGTGAAGGAATGTTATATGCTCGACGGATACTTACCCGGGAATATCCGCGAAATCACCTGGTTGCTGCAGCCCGAACATCCGCAGTTGCCCGATTTCCTAAGAAAATTGCGCGAGACCCTCAACGGCGCCGGTGGTGAAACCCGGATTCGGCTCGGATTTGTCTTTGAAGGACGAGCCGCGCCGGTCGCGGAAGTCGCTTCCAGCTTGAATTGGCGGGTGGACGGCGCCGCGTTTCAAACGTTGCGGCAACATCCGGCGGTCGTCGGCACGCAGGTCGAGGCGAGGCGTTTTGAAATTAAAGAGACCCGTCGCTGGGCCAAGCGCAGCTGACGGGAATCGTCTTCGCCTCGCGCGGACGAAAAGGACGGGGCCAATTTGCGGCCTTGAAACCCGCGCCACAGTCCGCCTCTGTGCGGATTGCCCATGTCCGATTCCTCCATTCTCAACAATGCCGCGCGCATCCTCAAATTGGTCCAGTCGGGCACTCCCGCCGATCAGGCGTTGCGCGACTCGCTGACCCAGACGCGCCACTATACGGCGCCGGGGGAAAGGCGCGGAATCAGCCGGGCAGTGTTCACTTACTACCGTTGGTGGCGTTGGTTGAACGAAAAGGAATCGTCGCAAAAGCAACTCACCGCCGCGCTCGAACTGCAGGCGCGCTTCGACCAGTCGCCCGATGCCATCAAACCGGCCGCACTCGCGGCGCGGGCGGTTCCGGATTGGTTGAAAACGGAAATGGACGATATTCCCGCCGCGTGGCTGCGTCAGCTGCAACGCGAGCCTGCGTTATGGATCCGTCCAAAGCAGGGACTGGAAACGCGGGTCGTGCCGAACCTTGGTAAATGCGAGCCGGCTGCGATCGAAAACTTTGGGATAAAAACCAACGCCTATCGTTACACCGGAATCACGGATCTCTATCGCACGGACGAATTTCAAGCCGGCGAATTTGAAATCCAGGACCTTGCCTCGCAACTCGTCAGCCACGCCGCCGCGCCCAAACCCGGCGAAACGTGGTGGGACGCCTGCGCCGGCGAAGGTGGCAAGACGATGCATCTCTCCGACCTGATGCAAAACAAAGGTCTGCTGTGGGCGAGCGACCGGTCCTTGCGCCGTCTCGCCAAACTCAAGGAGCGCGCCGCCCGCGCCAAAGCATTTAACTTCCGCGCGGCCCAATGGGAAGGGACGACAACCCTTCCGACGAAAACAAAATTCAACGGCATTCTGGTCGACGCGCCGTGCAGCGGAATTGGCACCTGGCAGCGCAACCCGCACGCGCGATGGACCACCTTACCCAAGGACGTTCACGAACTGGCCGCCGTCCAGAAACAACTGCTCGAAAACGTCTCAGGTTCATTGAAGCCCGGCGGCCGGCTCGTCTATGCGGTGTGCACGCTCTCGCGCGCGGAGACTACTGCGGTCGCTGACGCATTTACCGCGGCGCATCCCGAATTGACGCCCGAGCCCGTCCTGGGACGGACACCTCAATTGACTCTCTGGCCACAAGAGCTCAACGCGAACGGGATGTTCATCGCCTCGTGGCGCCGGCGCTAGATTGGATATTTCACCCGTCTACGAATAAATCTTTGGTCACAGAGTTACGCGGGGCACCAGAGGTCACAGAGAGAAGCTCCTCGATCCAAACCCCGGAAGAAATCTCCAACCATATTAAATCCGCATGAGATTATTTAACCCTTTGTTCCCCCCTGCATCGTCTGTGTCGGAACTCTGTTTCCTCTGTGTTCCCACGCCTTGGTTGGTTGGAATATGAAAAATTCAGCCCTGACCACAATGAGCGGGAAGAAGACAAAAATCACCGGCAATATCGTCCGCGACGATTTCAATTCGATCAACACGGTGCTGCATTACACGCGGGCCGCGCATTTCATCGGTCTCTGGAAGTCCGAGTTGAAATTGATCGAGGAATATTTCCCGGATAAATCCGCAGCTCTCCTCGAAGCCGGTTGCGGTGCCGGGCGCGTGGCGGTTGGACTCTGGCATCAAGGCTATCGAAACCTCACCGCCTTCGATTTCGCCCACGAGTTGATCGACCAAGCGGAAAATCTCGCGCAAGAGCAAGGCATCGCCGGCATCACGTTCCTGCAAGCCGACGCCACCACGTTAGGGGCCGTTGCCCCCAACGGCCCCGAGCGGAAACCGAAAGCAGCAACGCGCGCGAAGGCGCTTGAGGACAAGCGCCCCTACCTGCCGCAATTGTCGCACCCCACTAAAATCCCAGCTCGAACCGAACGCTCCCCCCTCGCAAAAAATTCATTCGATGGCGTGCTGTTCCTGTTCAACGGCCTTATGCAAATTCCCGGACGCGAAAATCGCCGGGCGGCGCTACGGGGCCTGCACACACTTTGCCGCCCGGGAGCGCATTTTATTTTCACGACGCATGATCGCGAGGACCCGAAAGACGCCAAGGAGTGGGCGAAGGAAGCCGCGCGCTGGGCCGTCGGCGAACAAGATTCGCGGCTCTTGGAATTCGGCGACCGGTATTTCTCCGACGACACTGGCAACACGTTCATGCATTTGCCGGATCGCAAGGAAGTCCTTGACGAAATGGCAGCCACAGGTTGGTCGCACGTGTACGACAGCACCCGCAACGAACTCGCGAGCGAAACCCCGAAGGTAAGAAATTTTTCCGACAACTGCC
>JAYVMJ010000445.1:0-7172 GCA_043759025.1 Verrucomicrobiota bacterium
AAAGAAAGACATTCCAGAATTGTAAGGCAATATTGCCAAAAAGCGAAAATGAACCTGTGGACGAAAAAAACGCCGCAAGGATGATTCCATCACTTGCAGCGTGAGTTTCAGCCTTTCAGCTAAAACTAAAAGGGGGAAACAAACTTATCAGCGGTTTAGGACCTTTTCGATCTCGCCTATTTTCTTTTGCACGCGGCCTTCAGCCTTTTCGGCACGACCTTCGGCTTGGAGGCGTTCGTTGCCGACTAATTTTCCGGCGCCTTGTTTGATGCTCCCCTTGGCTTCCTTGGCGGTTCCTTCAACCTTATCGTGAGTACTGTCTTTCATTTTTTTATTGGGTTGTGGGTTTAATTTTCCTGTTCTTTTTCGCGATCAGCGAAACGGTTTAATTCCGGTCTGCTCAACTATGCTTGTCGGCGGAGTTCTAAATGCCTTCCCCGGCATTCCCGATATCCTTGCCTGCGCCCTTGACCGTCTGGCAGCCAGAGAACGTAAGCATGCCGATCAAAAGGAGAAACACCGCGGTGATCTTGAGCTTAAAGCTTTGTGTTTTCATTCGTCCTGCCTTTGCAAATCACATGCCACCGGGTGAAGTGCACCACAAATTACAGCGCAACAATGAGTTGAAAGGCCGATTCTTTTTGGCCGCTCAAACCGATCCCCATTTTCCCCGCAACTTGCATGCACTTTTCGCATGCACGAATGCATTTTGCCGGAGGCCGTTTTTTTCCCTCGCCTTTGTCTGATTTCACCACGGCATTCGCCCCATGCCGTTCACCAAACTCGGGCTTTATTCCAGTATCCTTCGCGCGATCACAGCCAAAGGCTACGGTGAGCCCACGCCGATTCAGCAACAGGCCATTCCGGTGGTGTTGAGCGGCCGGGACTTGATTGCCTCCGCGCAAACCGGCACGGGGAAAACGGCCGCGTTCGCCCTCCCCATTCTCAACCCGCTCGGGCCCCACAAGCTTCCCGCCCCGCGTGTGCTCGTGCTTGAGCCCACGCGCGAACTCGCTGCACAGGTCGACGAAGCTTTCCGCGAATTCGGCCAATTCACCGACCTCCGCACTGCGTTGGTTCATGGCGGCGTTGGCTACGGCGCGCAAAGAAACGCTTTGCACAAGGGTAGCGACATCGTCGTCGCGACGGTCGGGCGGTTGATGGATTTCCTCCAGGAGCGTGCGTTGCGGCTGGACAACCTGCAAGTGCTGGTGCTGGACGAGGTCGATCGCATGCTCGACATGGGTTTCATCAACGACGTCAAAACCATCGTCAGCCTTTGTCCGAAGAAGCGCCAAACGCTTTTCTTTTCGGCCACCGTCCCTCCGGAAATCGATGCTATCGCACGATTCGCGCTCTCCGATCCCGTTCGAATTTCCATTGGACGGACCCGTTCGGTCAACGAATCGGTGACCCACGCCATTTACCCGATCAGCCAGGGACTGAAATTCACGCTGCTTCTCGCGCTGCTCGAAAAAACAAATTTTAACAGCGTCCTGGTTTTCACCCGCACCAAACACGGCGCCGACAAGATCGCGTTGCGCTTGAAAGAGGCCGGCCATTCGGTCGCGGTCCTTCATGGGAATCGCAGCCAGGGCCAGCGGACGGCCGCGCTGAAGGGTTTTAAAAATGGCGAATACGAGGTCATGGTCGCCACTGACATCGCCGCCCGCGGGATCGACGTCGCGGGAGTGTCGCACGTGATCAATTACGACGTGCCGATGACGCCGGACGACTACGTTCACCGCATCGGCCGGACTGGCCGCGCAGCGGCGGTGGGCGATGCCTTCACGCTGATGACGCCTTCCGAGGCTAACGACGTGCGCGGCATCGAACGCTTCATCAAGGCCACCATTCCGCAGCTGAAGCTGGAGGGCTTTAACTACAAAGCCGCTCCGCCCCCCGGCGCAGCGGGCGAAGGCGATTTCCGGGGCGGTCGCCGGCAAGGTCAGGGCCGCGGCCATTCGGCGCGAACCGGCGGCGGTCAATCGCCGACGGCTTACCACCCCAAGGGTAAACCCGGCGGCCACTGGCACAGCGGTGGCCGGCATTGAGTGACCGACGATCCGACTGATCGGTCCGATTACGCCTCCTTCTCTTCCATGATCGATACCATCCTCACCCATCCCGGGGGTGCCCATAAAGACGAATTCCTCGCCTGCAGCGTGCTACTCGCGATGCATCCCGTGCCGTTGGTTCGTCGAGAACCGACGCCCGACGACCTCGCCAATCCCGCTATTTGCGTGATCGACGTTGGACACTCGCACGATCCGGCCCTCAACAATTTCGATCATCACCAACTCCCGAAAGACCACCCGCCGACGTGCTCGCTTTCACTGGTCCTGCAACATTTGGGTCTTTACGCGGATGCCCGGCAGTTCTGCGACTGGCTCGAACCGGCGGAATGGTTCGACTGCCGCGGGATGATCACCACCGGGAAATGGCTCGGCGTCTCGCCGGAGAACCTCACAAAACTCAATTCACCGATCGACATCACCCTGCTCCGTCGGTTTGCGCTCACCCGACAGATCGATGCCGGCGACCCATTGTGGGAAGTGATGAAGATGATCGGGGAAGACCTGCTGGCTTACCTGCGATCAATGCGTGTCAGAATCAATTTCATTACCCACCACGCGGAAACCTGGGAGCTGAATTTAGCCGGCAAACCGGGAAAAGTCCTGTTTCTCCCGCGCACTGAACCCATGCCCGAGGAGCCCTCAATGGGAATTGACCAGTACATCGAAAGCCGGGGCCTCACCCGGGAAATCATCGGCACCGTCTATCCTGATCGACGCAGCACGGGTTACGGGCTCTCGCGATTCAGAGACAATCCCCGGCTCGATTTCACCAAAATCTCCGGCGAACCCGACGTCCACTTCACCCACGCCCGCGGATTCGTGGCCAAAACTTCGGCTCACGATATCCCGCGATTGAAACAGCTGGTCGTTAACTCAGCGGCGTTGCCCGCCGCTTAGTCGCCCGCCACGGCTTTCGTTGTCAACCTCCGGCGATCGACAGCAGCTCGACGTCGAAAATCAACGTTGAGTTTGGCGGGATCGCACCAGGATAGCCCGCTTTTCCATAGCCAAACTCCGGCGGCAAAGTCAGCTTCACTTTGTCGCCAATTTTCATCGTCGCCACGCCATGGTCCCACCCAGCGATCACCTGCTGCTCTCCCAGCACGAACGTAAAAGGCTCATTGCGATCAACCGAGCTGTCGAATTTTTTCCCATCGATGAACCAGCCGGTGTAGTGGACCGTGACCGCTTCGCCTTTCTTTGGTGAGCGACCAGTGCCGGTTTTGAGGGACTCGATTTTAATTTCAGGAGTGGCCATGCAGTAAAGTTCGGCAATCGACCAGTTGAGGTCAAGAAAGCATCGGCCCGGCAACTCAGTTCGAATCCAGCAGATCGGCCGCCTTTGCGGTCGCGATCCGCGTGAAGAATGCAGTGGGGTCGGGCTTCGCCAGCGACCCGCCGAGCGTAACCGATTCTTTGGTCCGGGCGTACCCCACTTCATCCCGCGACCCATCGAGCAAACGGAGTTTTGCCAATAACTGCTCGATTTTACCGCGCGCCGCCAGCGAAAGCGAAACGGCCATAGGTTGTTCGAGCAGCGGCTTCGCTGCGACGTAGGTAACCGTGCCTTTTCCCAGCAGGCGAATCTCCGGGGAAATCAGACCCATATCCTCCAGCTTGAGATTCAGTGATTCGTCCCGCACCAACCGCACGTTCAACTGATCATAATTAAATTCCCCCAGATTTTGCGCGAGCTGATCAATAAAATAAGCCTGCCCCGCCACTTTCTCCGCCGCCTTCGTTGCCTTCTCGGAACCGACCAACGAACCCAGCATCGATGCGCCGATTTCGACCGCTTTCGATGTCATCGAAAGCCTGCCTGAAGTACGTTGCAGGCCCCGGAAAACTCCCTGCCGGCTCGCCAGATCGAACTGCCCTTGCGTATGCGTAAACGTCCGGTCCAAAGTTTCACCGGCTCCAGCAAAATGTCCCGAGATATTGAAAAACCCTTCAACGGTCGGCTGCCTTGCCGGCTCGATCGCCTTGAAAAGCTTTCCAGCGTCAAATTCCGTCAATTTGAAATCCCCGGTGAGCTGGTAAGGCGGGGAACCGGCCGCAAAACGGATTTCCGCGTTGGCGTTGATCTGGCCTTTTTCTCCAAAGGACGCTTCCAACTTTTGCAGCGTGAGGTGTGCCGGATCGATCGCCACGATTCCGGTCAACCCCGACATGGTCCAATCCTTCCCGATGGTCGCTGATTTTACGGCGAGCACGAGACCACCGTTAAATCGCGACCAAGCCGATGTCTTGTCCGCAACAATTGGTGCCGGCGCGCTGGACGAAGGTACGTCTTGCCGGGTCACTCGCGCCGTACCGCTGGAAAAAACCCCTAAAATAGAAGCCGCGTCCACCAAGTCCACGTGATCGCCGGTAAGTTTTCCGTCGACCATAAAAGTCCGGCCGGAAGGCGTCAGGTCGATGGAAAAATTCAGATCGGAGCGCTGACCGGCCCGATCCAACAACAATGGCGCTTGCAGCGAAATTTTGCCGTTCCCAGCCACGAGGACACGAGAGCTGAGATTGGCCACGGGAAGCAGTTGACCTCCTTCGCGCGCGACCAGTCCGTTAACGGTGAGCCGCGCTTCAATCTGCCGGGTGGCGGAATATTCCGCACGAATTTCGCCGCTGGCGCGACCGCCGGAAACGCTGCGCGTGCCGGCAAAACAGGGCTGGCTTGCGAGCGCGGGAATCTCGAGGTTGAAAGTGAAATTCGAGGTCGTTCCGCTCGCGGTGGATTGCACGGTTTCGCCTTTTCCGGAAAACATCACGACGCCTTCGGAGTTACGGATAATCATGTCGCCGGTACGCACGGTCGCGGAGCCGGCAGCAATTTCAAAAGCTGGGGATGCCTCAACCTCGAGACCGGCGAGAGCGGGTTCACCGTCCTGCGTCAGCGAAACTGCACTCAATTTGAACGTCGCGGTCGTCCGCAATGAAAGTTTCCCGCCGTCGACTCCAAAGACAAACCTCGTGGGCTCGACTGTTCCGCCAATTTCCGAGCCGGCCTGATTCAACGGCAGCCAGCCGAGCGGGATTTTTCCGAGCTCAATTTCAGCGAGGTTGCCCGAGGATTTCGCCTCCCCCACGGCCACGCGCGTCGCCGGATCGAAAACAAATGGACGGAGCGCAGTCGCCGTGCACAGAAAAACGCCCGAGGCGTCGGTGACGGTGGATGTTGCGGCGCGAACTTCGATCTTCCCCCCCACGACGGAAAAGTCCGCATTACCCGAGGCTTTGAAATGCCCCTTGGGGAGCCATGGTTTCAAGAGTGTGGGAAAGTCCGCGGTAAAAGTAGTCTGGATCGAGACGGGAGGATGAGCCTCGGTCGGAATAGTCGCATTCACCTGCGATTTGAACAAATCGCCGGAAGCAGTTTGCAGCGTGAGCTCGCTCACGTTCGCCTTGAGCTCCCGGTCGGTCAGAACGGCGTCCATTCCCAAGCTGACCGAAGTTTTGTCGAGCAATGTCCCGTCATGCGTCGCAATCGTCAATTGGTCGATGTGCAACGGCCGGATGGCACGGAGTAAAATCCCAGCCGTTCCCCCGGTAATCGAAATTTCGCCGGTGACTGGGGTTCCGGAAATTTCCATCGCCGGTACAAATGGCACCAGCCAGGCGGGCGGAATACCGAGGAGCTTGAGATTCAGCGCCTCGCCGGGTGCGACGCCACCAACGTGCAAACGGCGGTCGCGGAAATCAATCTCGGCGGCTTGCGATGCGGAAAACTCCAACACGGGCTTTTCCCCGGCGAGCTTTAGATCCAATTGACGCAAGCGGGCCACGGGGCCATCGGCCGTGACGTCAAATTGCGCCTGAAGTTTGATCGGACCAATCCCCCTCCACGCGGGGTTAATCGCCTCCAACCGACTCGCCGACGCGTCGAGCCTGCCTTGCAATCCGGTGGCCCGCGTCGCTGGCACGTAACCCACCCGGCCTTCACCCCGGGCATCAAATTCAGGCAGCCCCAAACCAAGAAAAAACGGGGCCAACTGGGCCGTGCGCGCCTTGATGGTCCATTGGCCTTCATATTCATTTTTACCGGCGGGGAGCGCCGCGTGAAGACCGAGAAGATTTTCCGCCGTGCCGTGCATCAAGGTGTCGACGCTGAGCGAATAATTTTCGCCGGACAGCCCCTTCGTCAGTTCACTGGTAATCTTTAGCTGATTTTGCCCAGACAGCGAAGGGCCGGCCGCATTCACCACTGCCGCGATATTCACCCGGCCAAAGCTCCGCTTCATCGTCTGCACCGCGCGCAATCCAAGTTGTACATTCAAGCTGCCCACGTCCGCGCCCGCCGCGGGATTCTTAACGGTCGCATTCAGCCGCAACGCCCCCTCCTCGCCCGGTGAAAAATTCCCTCCCTTGATTTCAAAAACCGCCTCCACCGGCAATTGGCCGGCCGATCCGGGCAGCAACAAACGACCGGAAAGCTGACAGTCGTCCAGCACCAGCTCGAAAGGCAGTTTGATTTCCGTCAGCATCCCCGGGGTGGCCGCCGGCGCGCCCGCGACGGCGACCTTTGCATTGGTTCGCGAGGCGTGGCTGGCATCCACATTTAATCCGGTGACGGTAAGATTTCGGATGCTCAAGCGGTGGCGAAACAGGAAAGACCAGAGCGAGTAGCTGGTTTCGAGGTGGTCGACGCTCACCTCGACGCCCCTTTTTTTGATCAGAACCTTATCCGCGACGAAAGATGAAAACCCGGCCGACACATGATCGATTTTCACCGTCAATTCCGGATGCTGCGCCGCGAAATGGAGCACCAATCGCCGCTGGACCGAGGGGACCAGCGCCATCAGGAGCGCGGCGGTAATTATCACCGCAAGGCAGCCGAAAGCGATAAGCAGCGGGCGGGCGAACTTCATGCGGAATGGTTAGGACAAAAAGAAGTGACCGAAGTTGCCGGTTAAGTGGTTACCGATAGTGGTGTCAGCAGCCAGCCTCCCAATCCAGTGCAAAAAAAGGCCGCCTCGCGGCGGCCTCGGTAAAGATCCTCGGGCAAGCCCCGAGGCATTGAAACCAAGCCAACCATGCCGCTGATCAGTTATGCTCTCCTCCGTGGCACGGGCGTCCCGCCCGTGTTCGCCCGGGCCC
>JAYVMJ010000446.1:0-10022 GCA_043759025.1 Verrucomicrobiota bacterium
TCACTGAACTGGTGCGTCGTCACGTGGATCTCGTTTATGGGGCGGCCATGCGCCGGGTCGGGGGCGATATTCACCGCGCTACTGAAGTGTCCCAGGAAGTGTTCACTGCCCTCGCTCGAAGTGCGGGAAAATTATCCCATCATACCATTTTGCCTGCTTGGCTGCATACCGCTAGCCGAAACGCAGCGCTTAATCTCATGATTTCCGAACAGCGACGATTGGCGCGGGAAACGGCAGCACTTTCGCTTGAGTCTGCCACCGGTGCCGGATCGGCGGTTCCCGATTGGGAGCAGGTAAGGCCATTGCTCGATTCCGCAATCGATGAACTTTCGGAGACGGACCGCGCTGCGGTGGTGCTGCGTTTTCTGGAACGCCGCCCCTTCGCCGAGATTGCTGCGGTGATCCGAGTTTCGGAAGATGCGGCACGGATGAGAACCGACCGCGCTTTGGATAAGCTGCGCGGGGCGCTGGCTCGCCGTGGAATTACTTCCACCGCCGCCGCACTGGGGGCGCTCGTATCGAGTCAGCCCTTGATTTCCGCGCCAGCCGGGCTCGCGTCAACGCTCGCCAGTCATTCGCTGGCCGCAGGCGGAGCCGGTCTGTTTGCCGCGGCTTTGACTTCCTTTATGACCACGAAATTAATCACCACGGCCCTGCTCAGCGCGTTCGTCGCCTTTGCGGGAGGCGCTTACGTCGGAGTCAAGCACGAGAAGCCTGTTCCAGCACCCGAAATTCCCACCGTCGCCCCAAGTCAGTCGGACTTGATCGCTTCACTCAGCGCGGACAACAAGCGACTCCAGGAGCAGCTGGCCGGACTGAGGGAAAATATCGGCCGCCTCAACTCCGCGAACGCCGTGCTAGTCGCCCAATCTGCTGCGCCCGCGCCACGCTCTGCGGCGCCGAAAAGCCCCAATATCGGTTTGCCGGTTTACGAGTTGCAGAAATCAGTCCTGAATAATCTCCGACAAATCGCTGCGGCCAGAGATCAATACTCGTTGGAAAATGGCCGGCCGGCTGGTTCCATTCGCGATCTCGTTGGTGTCGGTCGCTACGTTAAAACGGTGCGAACGGTAGGCGGCGAAGACTACTCGGCTCTTTCGATGGCGACTGACCAACCTCTCACCGTGACGACTCCGGACGGAGTGAGTATAACCTTTGATCCGTCAGGCGCGATGACCACGAAACCGGATCTGCCTCCCGCAGTCCTGCACGCGCAGGACCTGGGTAACCGGGTGCAATCGTCGGCGCTGAAGGCCATCGAGGCATTCCGTACCGCGCATAATGGAAGCAGTCCTCCCAATGAAGAAGCGATTCTACCCTTCTTTTCCACTCCCCAAGAGGGCGCCGATTACGTCGAATTTATGGAAGCAAAAAAAGCGGCCGGCTTATAGGCAACAAATTGAGCTCACCATCCGAAGAACTTGATCTAAAATCAAGGTGTCCTGGATGAAGTCGCTGCCCACGGCACGGGATCGACGTTCAATTCGCGCGTCAGCAATTCGTTTTCGCTAAATCGGATGATGACGAGGGTCAGTTCGTCCAATCGGATGGGAGTCGACCCCATGAGAAACGTCAGCCGCCAGCAGGTGACCTTGGCTTGATTGAGGAAAGTGATCGCCTCCGGCCCGCTGCGGGCCGGATCGCTCATGAAAAATTCGCCCGTCCGCTGGTTCACCAGCACGCTTGTCGACTGCGACCGTCCGGCCGATCTTTCGGTGAGAAGGAACGAGACGACGTTTTGCGCGGTCCCCGTTTTGGCCGGCGTCATCTTCCCGGGGCGGGCATCGTTGAGTGGCCCGCTGGACAAAAACGACAAGGTATAAGCTCTTGCTCCGCCGGAACCGGTGGTTTCGCGCAGAGGCAATTCGGCGGCAATTTTTCCGTGAGCAAGATGGAAATCCAGGCGGATACGCAAAGCCGCCGGTTCACGCTCGGCGCGTTGCGCGAGCAGCGGAGAGATAGGGAGAGTGAGAGTTGTTTGGCCGTCCATTTGCGACGGCAGCGCCTTTAAGCCAAGCTGACGGCGAATGGCTTCCTGCCACAGACCGGAGCTGTTTGCCTCGCTCGGCGATGTCCAAACCTGCCGCCCTGCAAAGCTCCATTCGGCCCGGCCGTTCATCCACGCCACGGCTACCGCGTCCGGTACTCCGCTAATTTGCGCGGGCAACTGAACATAAGATCCGTTTTTCATCTGCTGATCGCGGGCAGGTCCTGCAAGTTTCAGAGATAAAGTTGTGTAGCGCGGGTCATCCGTCGCCAGCCGCAGTGGACGGTCACCCACAAAATTCCACCGCCACACGCCGCTGAGCACGCCAACCAGCAGCACGCTGACGCCGACGAGCGCCAAGGATTTCCGATGACGGCGCGTGACGAATTGATGGCCGGCAATGGCCAGGCTGGCGCAACCGCAACCGAAGCCAGCGACCAGTAACCGGCTGAGGCCAAAATTCGAAAAACCACTGCCACTGAAGTTAAAATTCAGCTGCAGTACGACGAAGACGATCAAGCCGACGAAACTCCACAGGATGAAGCGGGGATAACCATCCGTGAGCGCCGCACACGCCGAGCCCAGCGCGACCAGCAGTGAATTCATTGCGACGAATCCTCTGGACGACATGAGGATTTCGGACCAACCGAACCCGCACGCCAGCCACCAAAGAAGATTCAGCACCAGCGGCCAGACCATAAACATCAGACCGGCGCCCGTCAGCTTCGCGGCGAATAGTTGGCCGCCGGAAATGGGGCGGGTGATCCAGTGGGCATCTTTTTCCACTGGCGAATCCTCGAAGACGAGCCAACCCACCAAAAAATAAGCGACGAGCGGTTCTGCGAGGACGCTCAGCAAAAGCTCGGGAGGGTTTTGTGGCGATAGGCGGTTTAGCCAGCCGAGGTCCGGGGCTTGGAACAATCCGCCAATCGCCGCGTAGAAAAGATTTTCTCCGATCATCAGCAGGCTGAACAACGTTAGCGGCGTGCGGAGCCGGCAGAGGTCCTTTTTGACGAGATGCCAGGTGAGGTTCATGGGGAAAACTTTCCGGCGCTCGTCACGCTGCGGGCAGCGGCCGGTTCAACTGTCACTCCTTCGACGAGTACGGCTTGCTCCAACCATGTAGCCAGGTTCGCCGCGGGTTTTCCTTGCCAGCTGAGTTCGGGTCGCGCGCTGATGGTGGCATGCGAAAAACGCAGGGTAGCGACATCGAGATTGTAGCCCGGGTGAATGGGTGTGACAGCAAACGCTCCCCCCGCCGCGTGATTGATGATGAAATAATAATTGGGCGCGACCGGCGACACCGGACTCTCCGGCAGGAGATCGCGAAATGTGCCCGACAATTGCGGGGTCGCTTCACTGAAGGAAACCTGCAGCTTTCCGGTAAAATCGCGCAATACGCTTTGGATTTTCAGCATTCTTCCGTGAGAAAACGAGCTGGCTCCCGCGACGAGGGGAACCTCCGCCATGGTGACCATCCGTTTTGTTTCGCCGGCGATCACGACCGAAAAGACCGGTGCGTTCCCTCCGGCTTCCACTGCCGCAGTCGCTGATTCATCGGGCGCGGACAGCGGTCCATTAAGTTTCCAATGCCACCACTTCGCTACGCCGAAACCCGCAGCGACTGCGATCGCCAGCACGGCTACGGATTGCCAGGTGCGTCGCCGCAGGAACTGGTTGAGCGTGACGAGAAGGACGGTGACGAACCAGAGTCCTGTAATCAGCCACGCTTTCGATTCGAGCAGTGCGGTAACACCGGGCGCATCCTTTCGTGAATTTCCGAGACTAAGGAGCAGGACCACGAGCAAAAGAACTCCCGCACCAACCATGACGTTCATGACGAACTTGCTCGCATTCCCTGAAATCACAGCGAACGGCAGGGCCAGCATGACGAGCAGAAAATCCATCCGAAGGGTTTGTCCGGCGGCCTGTACGACTTGGCTCCAGCTATAGTCGTAGTTCAGCCAGAAGGGGATCGCGATCAGCACTGGAATTAAGGCGAGGGCCAGCAGTGCGATCAGTTTTGCTAGCAGCAGTTCTCCGCCTGATATCGGTCGGGTAATCCAGAACGCATCGATCTCGGCCACCGGATCGTCGTGCAGCAGTCCCATTACCAGCCCGAATGCGATGAGCGGGAGAATGCCCCCGACCACCACATTCGCCGCAATCCAAAAGGGGAAATAGGTCTCTTCGTCCAAGCCGGACTGGATGGTGGCCAAGCCGAGGGCAGCAATCAGCACCACGACCCAGAGAAGCAGAATCCACCTGAGTCGGAACAGATCTTTCCGGACGATGTGCCAGGCCAGTTTCATGCCACCGGAATATTTTCGTGGGCGCGGTTCTCGCGGGCTTGGGCGACAAAAATCTGGCGCAACGTCATCGGTTTCACGACCACTTCCATTCCTTGCAGGCGATGAAGGCGGTATTGTTCAAATCGTTCCGAGTCGTAGCGCGTCTCGATTGCACGCACCAGATTTCCCTCACGTTGTACCTCCAGCCATGTTTCCGGCGCAGACGGAAGGGGAAAATCTTCTTCGTTCACCGTCACTTCGATCCTCCGAAAACGAGCCAGCAGATCGTCAGTGGGCTCGGAAAGGGTCAATCTTCCCGCCTCGACCATACCTACCCAGTTCGCCAGCTGTTCGACCTCGTTGATGTCGTGCGAGGAAATAAAGATTGTCCATTTCTCCTGCTGCGACACCTCCAGGGCACCGGCAATAAATTCGTCTCGCACCAGCGGGTCGAGTCCGCTGAATGGCTCGTCCAACACCAGTAACTCGGGCCGGTAAGCCAGCGAGGACAACAGGGCCGCCTTCATCATCATGCCGCGCGACAGATGTTTTAACTTTTTATCGGCAGGCAGTTCGAATTTTCGCAGCAGTTTTTTTTCCAGCTCGCGATCCCAAGTCGGATAGAGCGGCTGGCAGTAACGCATGAGCTGCTCGATGGTCATCCATTCCGGCAGCTTTTGATTTTCTGAAACGTAGCCGATGCGTTGACGCTCCCGCGGCGATAGCTTCCGGGAATCAACGCCCAGAACACACGCGTGGCCGCTGGTCGGCTCCAGCAAATTCATGAGCATTCGGATGGTGGTCGTCTTGCCTGCGCCGTTGGGCCCGATAAAAGCGAAGATCGATCCGACCGGCACCGTCAGGGTCAGACCGTGCAAGGCCTCGGCCTTGCCGTAGCTACGGCTGAGTTGGTGGGTTTCTATGGGCATTCATCGTGAGGAATGTTGTTTGTTGGTTCCGGCGAGCTTCCGCCAGTGCGTGGCGATGGCCGCGTGAACGTCGTCTTCGTCGAGGCCGAGTTGCTTGGCTTCCACCACGAGGCGTTCAACTTCGCCTCCCAACAGATTATCGCATTGCTTTCGAGCTCCCGGCTCGGGTTCGGCGACGAAGCTGCCCTTGGCCGGGCTGGTGACCAACACTCCTTCAGTCACGAGCATGGTCACTACTTTTTGCGCGGTGTTCGGATTGATCCGCAGCTCTTCGCTCATCACGCGCGTGGAGGGAAACCTATCGCCCGGGCGAAGCTGGCCGGAGACGACAGCCTTCTTTACCGCGAAAATAATCTGCTCCGTGACCGGGAGCCCTAATTTGAGTTCAATGGAGAAGGGAAGCATGCTGCACTAGTTCTACTAGTGCAGATGGGGCGGCAAGAAAAATCTGCGAACCGAAGAAATTTAAGAATTAGTCGCTCGCGAAATTCCTCTCCTGAAAATGCAGAGGGTTTACTTTGCGTTCCCGGGACGATCGCTCGCGGGTTAGCAGCAGGAGAACTACTTTTACTTCTCCACGTGCATGACGCCATTCATGAGCACGGAGTGGCCGGGGAAGCTGCAGATGTAGTCGTAGTTGCCGGGAGTCGTGGGAGCCAGGAAGTAGATGGTGTCGGTTGAATCGGGCTGCGTCAGCGCGGTGTGGTAGAGGACGTCCGGACTTTCCGGAACGTAATTCTGGGCTGCGCCATCGACGCCGAGAGTCAGCGCGGCGGCTCCGACCGACTGGCCTTTGCCGGGTGCGCACAGCACGAAATTATGCAACATGTCGTCAGCATTGCGGAACACCAACCGGATGCGCGCCCCCGCCTTTACCGTGAGCTGCGTCTGGTCGAATTTCAGGCCGGGCTTCGTGCCGAGGAGAATCGTCAGATCGCCGTCCTTGTTCGACCATTCGTCGGGAACCTTGGCGGGATGCTTGGCGGTGACGGCATTCGCCGCCGCCGGAACCGGCACGACACAAAGTTCTGCTTCCTTGGGGTCGATCGGGATGATCCGATCACCATCGGGGATTTTGTTGAGCGTGTAATAAGCGGTGTTGTGCAGCAGTGGCAGATCGCCATTGGCCGACCGCACGCCGGCGGCCTTGACCTCGTGAATGTAGCCTTCGCGCAGACAAACGCTCGCGATGCGGACGCTGAGACGATCCGGGGCGACCACGACTTTGCGGATGGGACAACCGATGCGATTGATGGGCGCGCTGCCATAAATGCTATGATAGCGATAAGTGAAACCGGCCACGGTGTAGTTGGCGGGATCGGAAGCGGTCTTCAGGTCCACGGGCTGCGTGAAGGAAATTAAAAATCCGTCGGGCTCCGCTTTAACCTCTTTCATTTCAAAGGGCATCTGGCCGGTCCACACGAGGCGTTCGAGCCCTTGTTGTTTCGGACCAACCGAACCCCAGCCGCGCGCGGTCTCGCCAGCGAAGAGCGTGGCGTCTTCCCCCATCGTCAGCCGAATAATGCCGCACTCGAATCCCTCGCGGAACGCATACGACGCGCCTTGCCAGACGCCTTTCACTTTCTCGAGCGACATGCGCATGACTTTGCTCTGGCCCTGATCGCCGACATAAAATTGCCCGGCGAACGGCCCAAATTTCCCCTGCGTCAAATCCTCGATAAGACCGGAGGTCGAAATTCCAAGAATCGTATGCGGAAACCAAACGGCGGCCGTCTTGATTCCGGGAATCTGTTTTGCGACGTCGTACATCGGCTCGCCCGTACTTTTAATATCTTCCGGGCGCAGCTTGACCGTCGAGCCGGGAAGTTTGCTCCACGCGAGACTCGCGGGATGCCCGAGGAAATCGCCGGGTTCGATTTGCGTCACGCGACCGGAGCCAACCCATTCGCCCTGATTCTCGGCCGCGAACCAATCGCCACTCGACGAAAGCATGAAGCCGCAGGGCGAGCGCAGACCAGCCGCGATCGGCGTCATCTGGCCATCGGGGGTGACTTCGACCATCCAACCCCGCCACGGAGCCGGAGCCTGAGTGGCACCGCCGAACGCGACGTTAAGTGTCAGGCGGAGATTTCCGTTTGGCGCCATCACGGGGCCGAAGGCGTATTCGTGATACGCGCCGGAAATCGGAAGTTTATAGATGGTTTCAAAAAGGTCGGCGCGACCGTCGCCGTCCGTGTCAGCGATGCGGGTGAGTTCCTGGCGTTGGGCGACATAATAGCCGCCGGAAGGCGCGGCGATGACGCCGAGTGGCGTGTGCAGGCCGGAAGCGAAGAGCGTGTACTTCGGATGGGGGTCCTGATCGTACGCTCCGTCGATGAACCACATTTCGCCGCGTCGCGTGGTCACGAGCAGGCGTTTGTTGGGCAACGGGAGAATCCCGGTCACCTCGAGAACAATATCGTCCGGCACGGGTATCGGCGTGCGTTTCCAGAAACCGTTTTCGCGCACGACCAAATCGCTGGACGGTTTGGCGAATCGCTCGGCGGCGGAAGGGTTATCGGTCTCCGCGAAGCAGAGCGGCGCGAGAGTGGCGAGGGCGAGGCAGGAGAGTAAAAGGCGCTTCATGGCGGGGTGTTACCAAACGAGCGAATAAGTGATGGGTTTTCCGAGTGTCTCGCGGCCGATGGGAACGACGAGCTGTTGGCGGCCGTTGCGCGTGCGCAGGATGGGCTGGATCGCCGAGTCGGCCGGCAAATCCAAGTAATAGGAGCGGTCACCAATAACGTAGCTGTGGCCGTCCGCTTGCGGCGTGATTTGACCGGCCTCGGCGAGGAGCACCCAGGAACTCCACGAGGTGGTTTCGCCGCTGACGGTGAGGGTTCGCGTCAGGCCGCTGCCGTCTGCGATTGGCGCGATGCGATCGGTGGCCGACAGACTGGATAACTTGAAGAGAAATGTTGGCTGGCCGTTCGGTTCGAGCCGGTAGCCTTGCGACGACCACATGGCGTCGGGTTGATCGGGCCAGTCGTGCGTGTAGCGTTCGAGCAGCGCGAGGACTGGTTTGCTATTGAGAGTGAGCGCCGGGCCGGCGGGTTTGCCAATCTGATTTTCGCCGCGATCATCCCACATTTCGTGCGTGTCGAGAAATTTACCGCGCCACACGCGGAGGATTGCACCAGTTTCGAAATCGTAAGCGTAGTGTCGGCCAGCCGGTGTCCCGACGCTGATGGCATAAAGTCGTTTCTTCGGCTCATAGGGTACAAAACTGCGCAGCGCCAGCACGCGGTCGGAGGGTGGCTCGACAATCAGCGTACGCTTATCTTCGCCCCACGATTTCGTCTTCTTTTCGGGAGCCGCGGTCAGGAGAAAGGGAGCGAGCGACGGGCCCTCGACGGACAAATTGAAATTTGGCCGGCCCCACGAACTGCGGTGAATGTATTCCAGATGAAACGCGTGCCGCCCGGCGGTCAACGTCCGGGCTTCCGATTGACCACCGCCGTCGAACGGAATGATGGCGGGCTGATCGTCGATGGTCAGGGCAACTGACTCAAAACTCCGGGTGATGAATGCGTAGGCGCCATCGCGTGGAATCACGAATACACCGGTGAAAACGATCGCGAATTTTCCGTCCTTCTCGATCACTTCCGTCGAGAACGCACTTGGCTTGCCCTGACTCTTTGGTGGCGCCGAATCGTACTTTTCATTTTTTTCCGGATCGATCGGGTATAATTTGTAATTGAGATTATCGACTTGGACGGTCGTTGCGGTCGGGTCGAAAGCCTTGATGGCCAGGGAACGGATCGCGACCGGGCCATGATCGCCCTGAATCATCAGCGGACCACTTTTGCTTTCGTCGGTGAAGAGTGCGCTGCGGGTGGGTCCGGTGACTTCGATATTTTCCTGAACCGTGAAATCGTTGAGCACCACCTTCGTAAATCGGGCATCCGCAATTTTTTTGCCGGACGGGTCGAAACGCGGCGCACGGAACTCAATGTGCAGATGCTGCCATAGACCCGGCGCGCGGCTGGCGTTGGCGATCGGCGCGTGACCTTCGTAGCCCTGTTTGCCTTCGCCGCGAGCATCATCCCAACGTTGATAAATCCCGCCGCAGTCCGCGAAGGTGGGCGTCTTGGCTTTCCAGCTGTCGAACAATTGCAGCTCGTAGCGACCCATGAGATAGACGCCGGAATTCGATCCGGACGTCATCAGAAAATCCAAGTCGACTTCAGCGTCGCCATACTCCGATTTCGTGACGAGTTGGCTGTGGGCGTCCTTGGTCGGATTGTTGACCAAGATACCGTTGCCGGGCGCGGCAACGAGAGTCTTGTCCACTCTCGGATTGCCGCCGACGCCGCCGGCCGTTTGCCAGTTGGACGCCGGCGATTTGAAGGCGGCGAGATTGTCCAGCGGAACGATCGTCGGCGGCAGGATCGATTCGGCCGTGGCTGAGACAACAAGGGCGAGGGTGGCAAGTAGCACCTGAGTCGCCCGAAAAAAGGGAAGGGATGGAATAGACATGAAAACCTCGCGAACATCTGCGCGACGGGAATGATTCGCAACCCGGAAGTTGCACGCGGCGCGCCGCGCTTTTTCTGTCATTGCGAATCTGACCATGCCGGAGAGAGCACCACAGAACACACAGAAATCAGAGTAATGAATTTAGATCTGGGCCGACCGATGCTCCCACCATTTGGTGCCCGATCAATCGATCATTTTTGATCTCAAAAGTGTTCATTCCCTGTGGGTCCGATACCTCGAAGCTTGCTTCGGCTTGGTTGGGAAGTGGCACGGGCCTCCGGCC
Source organism: Verrucomicrobiota bacterium (assembly GCA_043759025.1). GTDB lineage: Bacteria > Verrucomicrobiota > Verrucomicrobiia > Opitutales > Opitutaceae > Lacunisphaera. The sequence goes on from JAYVMJ010000446.1 coordinate 9,970, forward strand.
CGTGGGCCCGGGCGAACACGGGCGGGACGCCCGTGCCACGGAGGAGAGCATAA
>JAYVMJ010000447.1:0-3995 GCA_043759025.1 Verrucomicrobiota bacterium
AAGGACCGCCGCGCGACTGTTCAAGCTCTGGTTGTTACTAATGTCGCCGCCGCCATCATACGCCGCCTTGCCGCCGAATTGGATGCTCGGGAGCGCGCCCTTGTGCAGGCCGGTCGCGGGATAAAGAAAACTTTGCACCGCGTCCGCGACTGACGAATCGCGGCTCGATTTCGTGCTCTGGCTGCTTTGCGCCGCGACGGATTCGCTCACGACAATGGTGATAATGTCGCCGCTCTTGGCGGCCTTGCGATCAGCGACCATGCCGCGATCGCTGCCCGCGTTGCTCCACAAGGATTCCGCCCGGAGCACCGGGAGGTTGGCGAGTGAAAAGAAGGCGATGGAAATTAGGACGGTGGCGCGCATGGGAAAAATCAGAAGCGGATCAATACGCGATTTTCCGCCACGACCTGGGCGGCGAAATCTTTTCTCGACTCCGGATTGCGAATGGTGACGGTGTCGCCTTGAGCGCCATTTTCCAGGGCGAGGCCTTTCATCGTAACTTGAAGCATGCCGTCAACTGCGGCCACTTCCACCATGTCGCCTTTGCGGACGAGCGGACGGCGGGCAATATCACGCCAGCTGAGGAGACGGTTCGCTTGGATGGCCCGGGAAAAAATAAAATTGTGGTCGCCTACCATTGAGGGTAGCGCGTCGCGATCGCGCAGGAAGTCCACCCGGCGGACCTCCAGCTCAGCCGGATCAAAAGTTGTGTTGGCCGCGACGGGCTGGCGGGCCGACCACGCATCGCGCCAGAGCGTGGCGCGCATCGTAATGGTGTACTCACCCGCAACCTGGCCGTCAGCCAGCACGCGGCAGCGCGCGAGCATCGCGGGAGCGACGATCGCCGGGTACTCGGTCACATCCAAGGTCCATTCGCGCGCGACCTTTTCCGGCGCAGTCCAGGTGCGCAACAGCTCCAGTTGAAGATCACCCTCCAAATTAAAATGCGAGGCGAAATTAGTGGACAGGCTCTTGACGAAATCGTCCCGAGTGAGTGGACCGGCGACCGCCTGACTCTGGTCCGCGCGGGCCGACGCGAGAAGCGCGGCGAAAAAGGCAAGAAGAAGAAATTTGAGCGAGCGTGGCATGGGGATCACCGTTTCATGTTGGCGACGTTCTGGAGCATTTCGTCAGACGTCTGGATGGACTTGGAATTGATCTCGTAAGCGCGTTGGGCGGTGATGAGGTTGACCATCTCCTCGACGATGTTGACGTTCGACGATTCGGTGTAGCCCTGCATGATGCTGCCAAAACCGTTTTCGCTGGGCGAACCGGTCTCGGGTGGACCGCTGGCACCAGTTTCCTCGTAAAGATTTCCGCCCATGCTGCGCAGGCCGGAAGGATTGGCGAACCGGGTCATCGTCAAACGGAAGCTCTGGCTGCCGCTGGCCGTATTCACGGTCACCTGGCCATTCTGCGCAATGTTCACCGCGCTCGCGCCGATGGGAATCGGTTGGAATCCACTCAACACCGGCAAGCCATCGGAAGTCACCACCTGACCCTGCGCGTTCTGCTTAAACGAACCATCCCGCGTGTAAGCGATCGTACCGTCGGGACGTTGCACTTCGAAAAATCCATCGCCCTGGATCGCGAGGTCGAGCTTTTCGCTGGATTGCGTGAGCTGGCCTTGGGTGAAAACCTTGGAGGTCGCCGAGACGCGGGAGCCGTTACCCACCTCGATACCCGTCGGGATGATGTTACCGCCACCGGAATCGGCGCCTGACGCGCGCGGCTTCTGGTAGAGCAAATCCTGAAACTCGATCTTGCTGCGCTTGAATCCCGGGGTGTTCACGTTCGCGAGGTTGTTCGCGATCGTGTTGAGGTTTAGCTGCTGGGCCTCCATGCCCGTGGCGGCCGAATAGAGTGAGAGGTTCATAGGCGGGAGGGAAAGAAAAGGGCCGGCACGCCTCCAAAGCGTACGCGGCCATGCAGTCGTGATTTTGTCTGACTAGCGGCTGCAAAATTTAGGGCGAAGAAGGTCATCCCAGTGCGTCCAGCGTCTTCGACATTGTATCGTCGAAGCTGCTGATAATTTTTTGGTTGGCCTCGTAAGCGCGGGAAATCAGCACCATGTCCACCATTTCGCGCAAGGGAGCGACATTGCTGCCTTCCAAGTAACCTTGCATCAATTCCGGTGAGGCAACCGGCGTCGGTTCCTGGCCGTTGGCGAGAAAATAACCGCCGGCAATGGGCGTAAGTTTGGACGTATCCTTGAAATTCTGGACCGCGATTTTCCCAATGGTAGTCGAGCCCTGCACGAGGGATCCGTCCCGATTGACCGTCAGGGATTCTCCCGTCGGCAAAAGCACAATCGGGGTGCCGCCTTCACCCATGACTTCCTGACCGCCAGTCGTAATCAAGGTGCGATCATTCCGCAGCTTGAACTCGCCACTGCGCGTGTAGGCTTTGGCCCCATCAGGCATCTGCACCTCGAAAAAGCCGTCCCCCTGGATGGCGACGTCATAATCGCGGCGCGTGGGCTGCGTTTCACCAGCAGTGAAATTGACCCCGGTGGTAACCTTCGGAAAAATCGTCGCCATCGCCGCGCTGTTGTCGCCCTGCGGGTCGGTCTGAAGCTCGCTGCTGAGCTGCGTACTGAAATCAATTGTGCGCTTGCGATAACCCGTCGTCTGGCTGGATGTAATATTCTGCGCCACGACATCCTGCCAACGCTCCAAGGCGTTGAGGGCTGAGGCACTTTGATAGAGACCAATATTCATCCGGTCCCACCTATGCAAAGGCCATGCCAAGATCACTAAATGCTAATTTCCAATGGCTTATAAAAACCAACCCTCATCACGGAAAAAATTACCCACCCAACTTTGGGCAGATTGTGCCCGCCGCTCGACTCACTGACCGGGCGGATAAAGGCAGTCTATTTCGGTGCGCTCTCCGCAGGTGCACGTGACGATGATGCGCACGATCTTGTCGCCCTGCTTCACCAGTTCGACCTGCGGCGACATGCCGGCAATTGCCGAACTCTCGGCTAATTTAGTTCCGTCGGTCGTCGGGACAATTCCGGTTTGGGGAGCCTTCAACGCCGCGATGTCCAATGAGCGCTTGCCTTGCAGAAAGGATTTCATGGCTGAGTTTTATTACCCGACAAAGTCAATTGAGGTCCGGTTCCGGCTGCCTCGCCACCAGCCTTGGACGGCACACTGGTATTGTTTTTTGAGGGCGGAAGGGCCTTTTGTGTTTTGGAAGTAAGCGTGAGACTAAGCGTAATCCGGTCATTGGACTCCGCGTCGGGCTTTTCCCCGTCGAGCGGTTTGGTGCCGGCGTAACCCGTCACCCGCTCGATATATTGCGGCTCGACCGCATAGTGCACGAGACTGCGCCGCGCCGCATTCGCCCGGTCGGCGGAAAGTTCCCAGTCCGTGTAATTTCCGGTTTGTGGTTCCGGCGGTTGGACGGTGTGGCCATCGATCGTCACACGGAAATGATGCCGGTCAATGGTCCACGCGAGCCCTTGCATCGCATAAGTCCCCCACTCGGTAAACTTCGCCGTGTCCTTTTCGAACAGCGGCTTTTGCGAGCGATCGAACAGCGTCACCCGCAGGCCGTCTGACGTAACCTGGATATCCACCGGTTTGTTCACCACGTTTTCGTCGAGGTGCAGGAGCTTGAAAAAATCGGCCGCCACGGTGTTGAGAAAAACGATTTCTATCCGCTTGTTGGCATTCGCCTTCGATCCTTCGTTGCTACTCGTGGAACTGGTGGTGCGGTTATTAAACGGCATCACGCCCGCGCTTTTGTCGAGGGGTGAGTTGAACGGATTCTTAAAATATTGAGAGGTGGCGATGAGAATTTTTTTGTCCTGGGACGAAATCCAAAGTACCAGGAAAAGCGCCATCATCGCGGTCATAAAGTCCGCGAACGCCACCTTCCATGCTCCTCCACTACCGGCCATGATGTTTAAAATTTCTTACTTGGCGCTGAGGTTTTTCAACGCGGTTTCAAGTTCCTCGCCGCCGGGTTGGACCGAACTGTCGAGC
>JAYVMJ010000448.1:0-3758 GCA_043759025.1 Verrucomicrobiota bacterium
TAAACAGCATTAACGCAATCGTTATGCGATTGAATCATGGGCTATTGTAAGTAGAAACCCCTACAGAATTAAACGACATACCCATACAAAAAACGTTTACCCTTCAAAAATCCAACCCTCCTGAGTTATGAAAAAATCCTACCCGCTACTATTGTTGGCTCTTCTCGGTCAGCTTGCGTCGGTATCGATGTTTGCCGGCCAAATTCCCTCGCCCATCGACAGCGTCGCACCCGTGGTTTCATCGGACTTGGCGTCAACGCCCGGGCAGGTCGAGCTCCTGCTGACGCTCAACGAAAACGGCTATGTCTCCAGCGCCGTGGTGAAAAGTTCGTCCAACTATAAGCTTGAGGGTCCTTGCCTGAGGGCCATCCGCCAGTGGCGCTACACGGCACCGACGTCTCCGACCGAAACGTTTGTCCAACCCTTCCGTTTTGGCGGCGATACCATTGACACCACCTCCATCGCGGCCACCCGCCCTGAACCCCGCGACAAGGTGGCGCCAGAAGTTCCCGACGAACTCGCGCACATCTGCGGTGATGTTACCGTTGCCCTCGCCGTCGATTCAAATGGACAGACCATTGACGCGGAAGTGCTGAAGTCCACCCACCCGGAATTAAACGACCTCTGCCTCGCCGCCGCGAAGCAATGGACCTTCAAACCGGCCACGATTCGGGGCCGCGCCATTTCGAGCAAAGTTTATCTTCCGTTTCATTTCGTCGGTTCACCCGAGACCGCTTTCGGCGTGATTGCGAAGGCCCAGTTGGTTGACAACGACAAGCTCATTCCGATCCGCGAAGTCAGCCCGACGCTGCCGGACAGCCTGGCCAATTCCCATGGTGAAGCGAGCATCGCGATCACGGTCGACTCACACGGTTATGTCATCGCCGCAACCGTTCAATCAACGACCCATCCCGAATTCGGCGAGCTGGCCCGCGCCACTGTTCTCCAATGGAAATTCCGCCCGATCGTTCGCAACGGCGTCGCCGTTCCAGTCAATGCGATTCAACCAATGGAATTCGGGAAAGGCGCAGTTTCTGTCGCCAGCGTGGACAAAATGCCCACCGTCCGCACCTCCGTCGCCCCCGTTGTGCCTGAGGAATTGAAGGGTGCCAGCGGTTTTGCCCGCGCTGTTTTCGTCATCAATGCCACCGGAACGGTGGACGACGTTTCCATCGCCGACGGTTCCCACGACGCGTTCAACTCGGCGATCCTCGATGTCGGCAAGCAGTGGACGTTCAATCCCGCCATTCGCAATGGCGTCGCGACCTCCTCCCGCGTCACCGTGCCGTTCTTTTTCGGCCAGAAGATGGCTTCCAACTAAACGAAAGCCGTCATCGTATTCTTTTCAGCGCGACCTGCGGGTCGCGCTTTTTTATGCCCGCCGGCAAAAAAGAAACTTGGGCTGGGCCGGAATCGCGCCTTTCGTCGTCCGCGTGACGAAGTTCTACAAAATCGGCGTGGATGGCGGCGCCACGAAGACCGAACTGATCCTGCTCGATTCCGACGGTGCCGAATTAGCGCGCCACATCGCCAGCGGTTGCAACCCCAGCCAGATCGGAGCCGAACAAGCCCGCGCCCTTCTGGCGACGGCGCTGCACGAGCTGACCGCGAAACATCCCGGACCGGTTTCGCATGCGCTGCTGTGCATGGCGGGCAGCGGTGCGTTCTGGCGTGAAACCGCCGCGGCACTCAAGGATTTCGGCGCCGTCACGACGCTCGATGATTCACTTCCCGTCCTGGAACTCGCCACCAATGGCGCGCCCGGACTGGTCCTGCACGCAGGCACCGGTTCGTTTATCGCCGCCCGCGGACTGGATGGCACGGTTTATTACGTCGGCGGCCTCGGCTGGAAATTTGGCGATCCCGGCAGTGGGTTTGATATCGGCCGTCGCGCGCTCGGGACCGCGCTGCTGGAGCTACAAAGCCTCGCGGCTGGCTCCAGCCCCTCTTCTCCATTGCTCGCTGCATTGCGCGAACACACCGGTCTCACGGACTACGCCTCCAACTCCCGGCTTTTCTATAACGACCCAGAGGCCAATTTGAAAATCGCCCGCTTCGCCCCGCGCGTCCTCGCACTTGCCGACAACCACTGCGCCACCGCCCAACAGATTGTGGCCGACTCTGTCAGCGGCCTTGCACAGCAGGCCGATCAACTCATCGGCCGACTCTTCCAAAAATCCACCGGAAAACTTCCTTGTGGAGTGAGTGGCCGGATTTTAAACAGCACCTCGGCCGCTGGCGCGCTGCGCGAGGCCGCCGCCAAACTGAACTGGCCGGTGGAATTGCATTTCATGGACACGCCACCAATCGAGGGCGTAAAACGGCTTTTGGCGAAGATGAACTGAAAGACGGCCGATTCGACGGGGAACGGGCGAACGACGAAGTGTCCGTCTTTCCAACCAATTCTTGCCCGCGTTCCAGCCGCGCACATCGTGACCACGTGCTTACGAGTTCATTCACCCCGCAAATTCTCGCCGAGGCCGACTGGTTGGGGCAGAAGCGCGCGCACGAGGAGCGCGTGGCGGAATGGACGAAACCCCACCGGGCAAGACGGCAGCGCGGCGAAAAACATCCCGTGCACGATTTTCTTTTTGAATACTACCGGTTTCGCCCCAGCTGGCTGGAGCGCTGGCATCCGGGACCGGACGTCATTCTCCACGGCGAAGCGGCCCGCGAGTTTCTCCGCTGGCACGAATATCGCGCAATCGACGGCGGTGTCGCGTTGAATGTCGCCGCGTTGGAATCCCACCGGCGCGAAAGCCTCGGGTGGATGGTGAATCTCTTGCGATTGACCTCCGAGCGTGCGCCACAATTCGCCTGCTTCGGACTGCACGAATGGGCGATGGTTTACCGCCAGACATCGGAAGGGGTGCGCCACAATGCGTGGCCGTTGCGCTTCCCGCCCGACGAGCTGGCCCGAATCGTCGAGGCGCAGCCGATTCGTTGTTCGCATTTTGACGCGTTTCGCTTTTTCACCGAGCCGGCGCGTCCGCTCAACAAGCTTCAACCGACCCGTCCCACCGCGCCACAATTCGAGCAACGCGGTTGCCTCCACGCCAACATGGATCTCTACAAGTGGGCGTTTAAATTTGCCCCCTTCACCCCGAGCGAACTGACCGCCGACTGTTTCTCCCTCGCCCGCGACATCCGTGAAATCGACATGCGCGCAAGTCCTTACGATTTTCAAAAACTCGGCTATCCGCCCATCCGCATCGAAACCCCCGAGGGACGCGCCGACTATGAAACGCACCAGCGGGATTTCGCCAACCGAAGCCAACTGCTGCGGGCACGGCTTGCGACCGTGGGCACGCGATTGCTGGCTTCATAACAAGTCGGCGGCGCTCGGCGCGATGATCGCAAGAAATTGATCGGTCAGTCGCGCATTGCGTCGCCCATCCGGCCGACTACGTTGCGGTTCCATGGAGGAACCCGCGCCACCGCAAGCCAAACGCACCCAGAAAAAGCCAAGTTATCCCATCGGAGCGCCGTTGCGCGAGTACCTCAGGAAATACCGTCGCGAGCGCATTCTGCCTGTCACATACGAACGGCTGCGACATTTTCACGAAGCATTTCCCCTCGCCGATGCTGATGGTCGCGCGACCTTGTGGGACTCAGTGATCTACCAGTCCGGCGATATCAGTTCGCTCAACGAAGGTCTGAAACGAATCTACGCTTTGCTGAAGGTCGACGGCGATTTCTCGATCATGGAGCATCTTTACATCGATCGCATCGATTTTTGCAGCTTCGGAAACTCCACG
>JAYVMJ010000449.1:0-8340 GCA_043759025.1 Verrucomicrobiota bacterium
GCGGCAATGGCGCCGCCAGCGAAAATTTGTCGATCTCGATATTTTCGGGCAGCCCACGCGGCCGGAAATCCCGGTCCGCCACGCGCATCGAGGGGAAAATACGCGCCAGCGCCTGACGCGTCACACCGGCACCGGCGGCACCGATGGCACGCTCGATGGTCGCAGCCTGGTCACGATCGCGGATCAGTTGGATTTTAACGACTCCCGGATTCCCGTCAGCTCCGACCAGCGAAGCGGCGAAAGCCGCGATCTGGGCAGCGCGGGCAAAACGGCTCTCGAGCGCCTGCGCCACTTCGGTAGGCAGACCGGATGCTGCCGCATCCGCCCGCACCTTGGCGAGCGCGGCGATTGTCGCTTTCAATTGCTCGGCCGTCAGCGCCGGACCCGATCCGAGTGGATAACCCAGTGTTTCCGGAATGGTTTGGTCGAGCTCGTGCTGATAGGCACTGATCGCGGCTTCGGTGCCGTAAACAGGCGATAATTCCAACAGGCCGCGCATGGCCCCGCCAAATTCCTGCCGCTCCGGGCCGTCGTACTTCGCGACCCGATCGCGAGCCGAGGTTAGCCAACGATTTTGTTGCGCCGCTTTTTCGCCAAACCGGCCAAACAGCGATTCCCCAGCGCGCACGGGCGGCGTGAGAATTTGCATCGCGTCGGCATAGATGTCGCAACGCGCCGAATAGGACGCACCGCCACCGCTCAGGGGCCGGAGCGTATCCGCATCCAATACGCCGAGCTGCGCCTGCTCGGAAGCCGACAGCGCCTGATCGAGTTGAGCGGTGATCTGCGCATCGAGATTCGACAACCGACGCTCGAGATCGCGGTAAAGCGTGAATTCGCTGTCAGGGCCTGAAGCGGCCTTGGCTGCATTGGCCGCCGCAACCTTCTGCTTGGCCAGCGCGGCGCGAATCCGTTGTGAAGCCCGTCCCGCTTCCGCGCGGATCCGCCCGACCGTGGCGCGATAACTGCCATCGAGCGTCACTTCGCCGGTGGCGCCAGTCTTCGCCTTCAAATCCACCGCCAGCTTGTCCATCGCCACGCGATTCGAGGCGAGGTCGTTCCACGCGGCACTGACGTCAGCCACCCACGAGGCCGAGCGCGGCTGCGCGACCGCTTTGAAAAAAGCTTTTTCCGCGTCGTTGAAACGGATCACGGCGAGACGCCCGGTCTGAATGGACTGGATTGCGTCCCGCTGCGCGCCCTGGGCCGATTGCATCGAACGGTCCAGTGCGTCCCAGCCACGCACCAGCGGCTGATTATCACGCAAGGTCTGACCCCGCGACAACCACGCGGCGGGCCATTGCCCGCGACCCGCGCCTCCGCGGAAATAGGTCCAGTCGAAAATCTTCATCAGCCGGTTCGCGATGGCCGTGCCGTTCGGCACTGGCGCGAGTGAGGGCCCGAGCAACGGACCGAAGAAATCCTCCGGCGGATACTCTGAATTGTAGCCGGCCACATCCTTCAAATTAATGGCTCCTTCCAACTGGATGAGCGCCGCCAACCGTTCCGCATCCGCCGGGGTCCAATTCGTGGCGTTGATCAGCCGGTCGCGATTCGCATCGACCAGCGGGGCGATCACGCTGGCGTCAAACAGCACGCGCTGAGCCTGGCGTCTTCCGGAATTGGCGCGCACGGCGAGCGCCGCGACGGGTTTATAGATCCACGGAATGTGCAGATCGGTCATGACCAGCTGTTGCAGCTTCTCCTGATAATCCACGATCGAAAATTCCCGCCCGTCCGACAGCTGCACGATATCATTGCCGGAATAATCCAGGCCGTTGTTGATCACGGGCCGCCAGTGATTGCCGGCCCAGTTTTCCGCACGCACGCCGGGACTCCAATACGCCAGTTCCCCGCCGACGCTCGACTTGAGCGCCGTGCGTCCGACGATACTGACGCCGAGGAAGAGCAGCAAGCCAAGCACCACGACTCCGCCGATGATTTGCTGGCGCTGGCGCAGCAGTTTGTTCGTGTTGCTCGCGCGAGTGACGAGGCCTCGCTCCTTGAAAATCTTTTGGACAAACAGGTCGCGCAGGAAGAATGAGCGCTCGCGCTCCCACGCCTTACCTTCCGGCAATTGGTCCACGGGCATGCCCAACGCCGTCGCCAATTCGGCGTCCAACGCCGCGCCCTCGGTCAGGGCGGAGGTGAAATAAATCCCGCGCAGGAAAAGTGGTTTCGCCGTCCACTCGCCGGCGACGAAGATCGTCTCGAGATACTTGCGCAATCGTGGAGCCAGCGCGCCAATGCTGGCCGGCAGCGCAAAGAGGGCGTCCACTTCATCGACACGCCGTTTGCCCGCATCAGCCGGCACGGGATCGCGCAACAAACCCAGCCGGCGACGGCTGATGCGCTGCACCACCTCGGACAAATGCTGGTCGACCGCGTCGGGACGGAAAGGCGTGTCGAGCGATTCCGGATTGGACCAACCCGTCATCTGGTGCTGGAGCTGTGGATCCTTCACCCCAGTGAAGAATTCGCGGAATCCGTTGATCAAATCGCATTTGCTGATGAGAATAAAAACCGGGAAACGCACATCGAGTGTGCGCTGGATCGTGTCGAGCTGCTGGGCGATTTTGCCGGCCTTGCGCTGAATCTCCTCGTACGAATCACGGATCAGGCTTTCCGAGGGAATCACCAGCAACAGTCCGTTGATGGGGCAATTGGGGCGCGCCTTCTTGAGCAGCTTGAGAAATTCCGACCACTCTGTCGTCGAACCGGGAGGCGCTTCCTGAAACAGCAACTTGCCCGCGGTATCGATGAGCACCGCGTGGTTGGTGAACCACCAGTGCATGTTAATGGTGCCGCCCGCGCCCTGCATTTCGTCCTGCAGGCCGGGAGGGAAACCGACGTTGCAATGGCGCACGGCCTCGGTCTTGCCCGAGCCGGGTTCGCCGCAGACAACATACCACGGCAGGGAATAAAGATCCTTTCCCGCCGCCGTAAACTTCTCGAGGCCCCGGCCGAAATTCTGCCGGAGATCATCGAGTTTGGCGCGCCGCGCCGGGTCGCTGATCGCATTCGGCGTGGCGGAGGAATGAGCCGAGAGCTGGCCGCTGAGGGCCTTGGCGCGCTGGCCGGCCTTCCACTTCAAATACAATTGCCAGAGCAAAATGATGCCGACGAGCAGGACGATGCCGATCGCCACGATCACAAAGGTCCGCGAGTCGATCATCGCGGCGACCGCGAGGAGGCTGGTGATGCCCAGGATCGCCATGACAATCTTCATGCCCATCGGCATCTGCTTGAATTGGTCGAACATGGCGGCGGATCAGGGTTTGGCCGCCGGCTTGGCGGGATCGTGAGCAGCGATCGAATCGAGCGCCTGGCCCAATTCCTCGGACGTGCTGCGGAAGAGATAAATATTCACCACGATCACCATGATGAGGGTGCCGGTCAGAATAATGAGCAACGGCACCAGGCTCGCGGCCATCGGCAGCGGAAGATTGCTGGTGTTCGTGTGCTTGTAAGTATCGGGCGTGATGAGTCCCGTCTCGTCCGCGTCGACAAAGGCTTTCACCCGCGGGGCGGTCTCCAGCATTTTCTTCCGCAGATACTCGGGCTGGCCGGCGTACCAGCCGGTAAACCCGAGGCCGATGCAGGTATAAAATATCGCCAGCCGCTCGGCCGCTGCTTCCCCGGTTTCCCGCATGGTCTCCTCAAGCAGATCGAAAAATTTCTCGTCGCCGGCCAGCTCCTTGCGCGCCTTGGCCAGGCGGTCGCGATCCCATTGGGCCGCGAACGGCAGCGCGCTTTCCACAATCATGGAGTCGACGAAGAAAATCAGCGGAAGCTCGACCTTGCGGTATTGCTCACTGAGCCCGATGTCACTGCGCGCACTGTTCGTCAGCTTTTCAAACAGGTCGCTGATTTCAGCACGGGCCAATGAGTAATCAATGGAGGAACCCTTGCGTCCCATTCGGTTGAGACGACAGACCGCTTGAAACAGCGGTTCACAGAGGTCGAGAAGGCGGGCGGGCATGGCGGGGTGAAAATTTTAGAAAACAGAAACGGCAAACGTGACCGGCCACAGGAACCTCATGGCAGGGTCATGTAGAGCGTGATTTCGAAATCACTGGCATCCGCATCTGGCCAGCGGAGCACGCCCGCTTTTTCGAGCTGGAGCTGCGTCCACACGCGGGTGCTCTCAGTGCGGTTGACCCGGAAATAAGTCAGCCCGTTTTGCGCGGGCAGCTGCAACGGCGGAATGCGTTCCTCCTTGAGCACCACGCCTCGCACCGCGCGAGCCGCCATACTGCGGGGCATGAACTTGAACTGATCGGCGTCCTCGACCAACCGCGTGACTTCGCGGGGATCGAGCTTGGATTTCACGCCAATCAAATATTCGACCGGCCGGGTAAAATTCTCCTCGGTGAAGGTCGCGGCGAGCATGCCGGGTTCGCGGGTAAAATCCACCTTGGCAAAACTCGCGGAAACCACGCCGCGCAACAGGCCGCGCAGCTTTTGGTCGAGTTGCTCAAAAACCGGAAAAAGCCGCTCGTGATCGTAGTCGGGAAGATTGAGATCGTCGCGATCGGGATGCAAGGCGGCGAGTTCCGCGTGCATGTCACGCAGCTCCAAATACCAGTCGAACGGTGCCACCCCCGGCGCATTGAGCAACGCGCCAAAGCGGGCGGAAAAACGGTTGAGCGTGCGCAGTCGCATGAGTTGCTCGAACTGCGCGCCGCGCATCGTCTCCAGGTTGAACCCGCCCCGCGTCACCTGCACCACGAGCTCCTGCCGGCTGGCCTGGACTTGCGAGACCAGATCGCGGATCAGGCGGTAAAGCACGGGCGAACCCGACAGGAAAACGCACGGCGGCACGTATTCCGGATCGAGCTTGGGCTGGCCCAGTGCCTCGCCGGTCGATCGCACCAACCGCAGGAGCGGCAGCAGCTCAAGGTCGGCGCGATCGTCGCCCGGCCCGATGATCCGGGCATTGATCCGGCGCAACAAAATCGACTTGGCATTCTCGCCCGAATTCTCGTCCGCGACCGTGACCTCGACCGGCTTGAACAACAACTTGGCGCGCGCATCCGCCACTTCGCCGACGGGAAATGCATTGGCCCGGTTCGACTGCCACAGCGGCACGCCAAGAAAAAGTTCAAAGGTCGTCCCACCGGTGGAAAAAACCGGCTTCAGATCGAATGCCGGCAGGTCCGCGTTCTCCGGAAAGTCGACCACCAAGCCGCTCGGCAGAATCACCACCAGCCGCTCGAAGCGCAGCCGGAAATTCGCCAGCTCGTCCGGCGACAATTGCATGTCCACCACTCCCGCAGGATAAGACCGCAGCAACCGGCGGTTCGAGGTCGACTCCTCGTAGATCGAATGCTGCAGCCGCTGCAGGTGATGCGGCTGCAAAAAAAGTCCTTCGTGCCAGTGAACGTGGGATGACATGGGGTTGGGCGGGCGGGAAATTCAGGATCAGCGGTTGGTGCCGCGGATCAAATCCTCGGCATATTTCACGACCGCTTCCTGCACGTCGTTCTCAATCGAGGCCGGGGAAATCTCAGCCGCGAGATCGGTGTATTTCTTCCAGCAACGCGCCTCGGCATTGGCAAACAATCCGCCACCCGCGCCCTCGGTGCGCAACGCCTCGCGGATCGCATCGGGCGAATAACGCTGTTGGTAGCGTCGCGCGAAATTTTTCCCAGCCGGCCCGAGTCCGGCGAGCAATCCGGCGATCAACTGTCGCGTACCCTCAAGTTGTTTTTGCACCTGCGCCGCAGACGCCTCGGCATCACCCGCCAAGGAACGCCGGGTCAGGCTGCGCAAGTCGCCCTGCGACGTGTCGCGCCGGATCGACGACTTTGGCGCCGCGCTGCGCCATACATTCCAGGTCAATTGATCGAGAGTGAAAGTCACGTCGGCAAACAGCGCGAACAGTTTGCCGAGTCGTTGCGGATCAATCTCGTCCTTGGGATCGAGTTTAAGCTTCGCCTGCACCTCCGTCAACGCCTCGCCCTCCAGCGGCAGGTTGGTCGAAACCACCATGCCGAGCGCCACGAGCTTCTGCTTGACCGCTTCCCGCTGCTCGGCGGAAAGCTGCGGCACCAGTTGCAAAAAGGATTTCACCACCTCGTCCGGCGTTTGCTGCGTGACGGCCGACGGAGTATTGACCGCGACCGTCGCCAGCTCCCAAGTCGGAAATCGTTCCGACAATGCATCCAAATACTCCCCTCGCTTGCTGGCGGGAACCACCTGCAGCGCCCGCCGCAATTCCTCCTCAATATAGGCCTGACGATTTTCCGGCGTTTCCTCCGCCAGATTCGCCTGCAGATATTTCAACCGATTGCCCAAGGTGGACGCCCACGATGCGGGATCCGTCAGGGCCACGTTGTTCGCTGGAGTGGACTGCATTGGAAGATCTCAAAATGATAGAAATTGTTGTTGTTGCACAAGCATTAAGAGCTTGAAGCGCTCGCGCACACCCGGCGGTGCATCGAACGCCGGACGGACACCGACGTCGCTGAATCCCTCGGTGACCCGACGGGCTCCGATGAGGCCGGTCGCCTCAACCTTGAGGGGTTCAAGAATTCCTACACCCGGCGGCGAAAGCGCGGAGCCTCCGGCCACGTAGAATTGTTTGCCGACATCGTCATAGAGATAGATCCAGACATTGCCGACAAGATTGACAAAACCACCGGTCGAGGGCCCCGCGTCCACCCGTGAAAGCCACAACGGCCCGTCGGTGTTCTCCGGTTTCACCTGTCCGTCGTCAGCAAAACGCCGCCGGGGACCACCAGTGGCCGCGGCCACCAACGGCAGAAAAATCCCCTCGTTTGGCCGCCAACGCACCCTTTGTCCGCCCTCGCTGTGGGTTTCCAGGAATTGCCACATCTCATGAAAATTGCGCCCGCGGAAATCTCCTCCGGTTCCCGGTGGAAAAAGTTTCACGACCGTCCGCCATTCCTGCGGAGTGGGCAGGCGTGCTCCCAGCAGCTTCTCGGCGAAAACCCGGGCCGCCTCCGGCGGTATCTGTTGGACCGGACTGCGCACCGTCGGCACCTCGGACGCCACCCGCGCAAGCACCGGCGTGCTCGTGCGCAAATCAGTATTGTCGAGCAACCCCTTCACTTGCGCGTCGGGCAGATAAATCCACGTTGGATTCAACTCGATGCCTTTGTAATCAGCGCGCGGACGCCACGCGATCGGCTTGTTCCAGGGTTTTGAAAGCGTATCACCGCCTGCCGCCCACTGCGGCAAATCTTGGAGTACCGCGCGTCCATCCGGGCTCGCACTCACCAAGTCGATAAATTCACCCACCGCGACTTCCCGCTGGGCCAGATAAAACGGCGGCGTGCTGTCCACCGGCTGCACGAGGGAGTAAACCAGCTTCGCACTGCGACCGCCCGGTCCTTGCCAACTCGCGGTGATGCTCAACCCATTGTCCGGGGATTCCTCCTGCCAACCGGCGACCTGCGCCGGCGACAGAGTCGCCTTCTGGTTCGGATCATCGACGAGTTCCACTGCGGCGATTTTGTCCAAAAAGGCCGCAACCTCAGGCCGCGCCCCGGAAGGCATCGCACGGGCTTTCGCCACAAATCCGTCGCGCTGTCCGCGCAACCGTCCGAGATTGCTCTCGCCCTTGATGGCGTGCTTGAGCTGCCAGAGCATCAAATTGTAGGCGACCGGTTCCTCCAGATCACCCGCGCCGATCCCGTAGCGATCCATCCGCTTGAAAACGGCGGCGAGTTCGCCTTCGTTCTGCGCCGCATTTCGGGCGGCCCGGTTCCAGCGCACCCGCGTTTCGCGCGTCAACTCCTCGAGCAATCCGCGGCGGCGCACTTCGTCCTTCAAGTCGCGTTTGATTATATCCCGCATCGAGCCGACCAACGCGCCGTCAAGATCGAGTTCCTCCGCCCCCGCCGGCCAGCCGGTCAGGCCAGCGAGTCGTCGCCACACTGTGAGTTGACGCGACAAACCGCCGCCTTGGGCCGCGGCAATCAGCGCCGCCCGATCGTCGCTGCCGCCCAGCACGGCAAGCTGTTTCGCCTCGCTCAACCATGCCGCCGCGCGACCCGTCAGCGCGTCGCCTCCGTCGCGCCGCGCAAGCTGCGCGGCCACCTCGGCCACGCCTTCATTCAAACCAAAACCAGCCGTCAAAAGCGTGCCCAACCGGTCGAGTTCAGCCCCGAATGCGGGCAACTCACCCAGCCATTTGCGATGCGCCTCCAGCGGAGCACGGACCGCTGCACCTTCCTCCGCCCAAGGCACCACCGGCAATGCACCATTCCATTGCGCCGCCGTCACGACCGCGGTCGCCGCCTGCTCGCGACGCGCCGATTCCAATTGCCGGAGCGCGTCCGCCGCGTCGGCGGAAATCCCCTTCAGCCCGGG
>JAYVMJ010000450.1:0-1822 GCA_043759025.1 Verrucomicrobiota bacterium
TCACTGAACCCGGTGAGCAAAGGCTGCCATTTCGTGGTGACGGAGACGTAGTTTTTACCGGCCGACTGCGAATCGACGCCAGAGCGTTGCGAAAATCTCGTAGTTGAACCCTCCAGGTTCGCAGCGTCGCGTTAACCAAGGAAGGCCGGGCTTCAGCCCGGCTCCATCGGCAACCAGCCGAGCTGGGGCTCGGCGATCCCGGGTAATGTCATGAATTCTGTGCTGCAGCTTCATTTGAATCGCATTACAGAGAGCGCCGAAAGCAGAGCTATGGAGTGCGCCGGCTTGACGGCGCTTTGGACGGCGAGGCTTGACTCGCCGCATCGCGCGCACCGTGCGCCCGCATCGCGTGCGCCCGCATCGCGCGCGCCTGCATCGAGCGGGTACACCTGAGCGATCACGGAAGGCACCGTCAAGCCGGTGCCCGGGAAAAGCGGTGTCAAGCCACCGCACTCCATAGTCTGAGGCGACGCAGGCAGTTATTGCTGTATCCGCTTTGCGCTCGCAAAGGGGATGGGAACTGCGTCGATCACTTCGGTTTCGATTCCGCTTTTCGCGTCCTCAAAGCGCACGCCGCAGGCTTCGGGCATCAGATCCACAATAATGAACACTCCGGTGAATTCGCCCCAAGAGCCACGGTCGTCAAGGGCTGCGGTCGGATCGTTCGAGGTCGCGGAATGAGAATAACGAGGACAGTGTCCGGAAATAGGACGGCATTTGATCGGTGTCCTGGTCCCCTCCAAAACTGCTGGCTTAGCTTCGGCGCGGCTGTTTCATTCGCGTGACCATGTTATCCCAATTTATATCCCGGGGATTGGCCGCGGGCGCGATGCTAATCCTTGCGGCGGTTTTAGGCGGTTTGGTCGCGCGCGCGATGGAGCGTCCAACGGTCGATCTCGCGGGAATGTGGCGATTTGAAATGGATCGTGGGGACGGGGGCGTGGCGGAGCAGTGGTTTGCGCGCGAACTCCCGGATAAAATCGCGCTGCCGGGAATTTTGCAGGCGCAGGGCTATGGGGACGAAATTCGGACGGACACTCCCTGGGTCGTGACGCTCGGTGACGCGTGGTGGAAGTTACAACCGGAGGAATTGCGCGCGCATTTCTCGCAACCGGGGCACGTCGAGGTGCCGTTTCTCGCGCAACCGCCGCGACACTACCTCGGCGCGGCATGGTATCAGCGCGACATCGACGTTCCGCTTTCGTGGCAAAACCGGCGCGTGGAATTGTTTCTCGAACGAGCGCGGTGGGAAACGACGGTTTGGGTGGACGACGTGGCGCTGCCAGCGAATCGCAGCCTCGTGGCGCCGCATGTGGCCGACTGTGGAATCCTGACGCCGGGCAAACATCGGTTGAGCATCCGCATCGACAACCGCCAGATCGTGCGCGACCCCGAAAACGACGGACACGCGGTCGACGGGCACAGTGTGTCCGACGCGCTGGGCGCGACGTGGAACGGCATCGTGGGTCGCATCGAATTGCGGACGACTTCACCGGTGTGGATTGACGACGCAGAGGTTTTTCCCGACGTCGCGAATCACTCCGTCCGCATCAAGGTGAAGATTGGAAATATCACCGGCCAGCCAGGCACCGGGAAGATTCTAGTAGGCGAAAATTCTGTTCCGGTGACGTGGGCTGCGACGGGCGGCGCGACGGAAATTGACGTGGCACTGCCCGCCGACACTCCGACGTGGGATGAGTTTCATCCGGTGCTGCAGCACGTGACGGTGAATTTGCGCGGGAACGGCGCGGATGATTCCACCACGATTGCGTTTGGGCTGCGGGAAGTCACGCACCGCGATCGCGATTTGCTGATTAACGGT
>JAYVMJ010000451.1:0-2996 GCA_043759025.1 Verrucomicrobiota bacterium
CGCGAGGGGAACTGCACACCCGTTGCATGCGGGTGATTGCGGCCAACGATCTCGTTAACGGCAGCCTGAAGATCATCGTGTTCAAGGAGCTGACGGGATGGACGGAACTGATTTTGGTCCGGCTGCCCGCTTACGGTCCGGCGGACTATGAGCGGGGATTTCAGCTGAAGACTTTTCCCGGCGACTTACGGGTCGATCCGCTCAATACGCTAAAGTCGCTCAACTACCTCAGAAACGCCTACGCCCGGCGTGTCGCGGTGGCGGCGGGTTTTAATGACGCGCTTTTTATTGATCCCACGCATCAGGTTTTGGAAGGCGCGTCCGCTAATGTTTTTATCGTGAAGGATTGTGTGATCTCCACGCCGCCGTTGGGCAGTGGCATTTTGCCGGGAGTGATGCGGGCGGCGATCATCGGACGTCTCGGATTGCGGTCAGTTCAGGAACGCGAAGTCTCGCACGACGAATTGCTCGAAGCTGAGGAGGTTTTCGTGACGAACGCGCTGTTGGGTGTGATGCCGGTAAGCCGCGTGGACGCGACGGCCTACGACCTCGGCAAAAATGCGGT
Organism: Verrucomicrobiota bacterium; assembly: GCA_043759025.1. Lineage (GTDB taxonomy): Bacteria > Verrucomicrobiota > Verrucomicrobiia > Opitutales > Opitutaceae > Lacunisphaera. The sequence goes on from JAYVMJ010000451.1 coordinate 566, forward strand.
TACCCGCTCGGTGATGACCGCCATGACGGCGCAGTTGGTGTGAGGTGTTTTTCGAGGTAGGGCGGCGAGTCCCTTCGCCGCCCCGCTCACTCGAGGTAATCGCGGCGGATCAGATTCGCACCTGATCGAGAAGCGATGTACTACGCGGCAGTGTCAAAATAAGGCGATGGCACTGTTGGGTAGACTCGAAGTACGTGACGAAACACCGCCGCAGTCCGCGCTTGCACCTCTTCTTCATTGTAGCCGTCGATCGGTAATCCGGTTTCGTCACTGAACAAATGGTTGTGGATGGCGATTTCCACGGAATCACGCGTCGTTTCCTTTTCCCGCCAGTGGTCGATTCGAAGTTTCTCTTTTTTCAGGATATCCAGAAGCGTCTTCGATACTTCCTTGATTCGCTTTAATTGGCGGGAATTTAAATCCGGCTTTTTTAGCAAATCGAAAACCGCGAGTGACTCCGGGTCCAGTTCTTCCCTCACCGCCCGGGTTTCTTCTTCGTTCAGAGCCATTACGAACTTCACGAGCGCCTCGAACGTACGCTCGAGGGTTGCCCGATCCTTTTCACGATTATAGTCGGTGACAATCCCCTCATAGTGTTGCTGGAAATCCGTGCGCAACGGATTTTGCAGCAGAAGCCGCTGGAGTTTATTTTCAATGGCTGCGCGCAGGTTTTGGACGGTTGTCTGTTGAATGTCACTGCGCGCAAATTCCTTTCTTAATCGCTCGAAGTCGATGCGGCTGATGTCGTAGGTGGCGGCCTCGTCCTCTCCGGTCCCTTCGGCGCGGGTTTCCACCGCCTCGGCCACCACGGCGTGAAGTTGCCGCAGTATGTCCGTGATATCCGTGTTGTTCCGATCCGACTGCAGGCTGTTGTAGATCAGATTCAACGCATCGTAGTCGTGCCGGTGGGCGTTGATGCCCTTGAGGTTCAAGCACGCCTTAAACTTCCGGAAAATCTCCCGACAAATCACCTCGAAACGCCGCCGGCTCTCATCGTTTTCGTTGGCTGCCTCCTTGGCCTTTCGCACCGCTGCATTCCGGGAAAAGCCTTTCTGGCCGAGGACATCGTCGAGCGAGGCTTTGCGTTCGGTCAAAAATGTCCGGGCCATGCCAATGGCCTCCGCCAGATCAGAGAGCAATTCCTCCTCCGGTTTGGCTGGATCTTTTTCGCCGTCTCCTTCGCGTCCGCTATCGCCCTGGCCGGCGAAGGTGGCGAGCGCCTTGCGGAGATTCTTGAAGATCCCGCAGTAATCCACGATCAGCCCGTTGTTTTTTCCTTCGCTGACCCGGTTCGCCCGGGCGATTGCCTGCATCAGCGTGTGCGCCTTGAGCGGCTTGTCCAAATAGAGGGTGGCAAGACTGGGCACATCGAAACCGGTCAGCCACATCGCGCAGACGATGGCGACGCGGAAAGGATGATCGCTCTGCTTGAACGCCGATTCCACGTCGAGTCGCTCGCCATCGTTCAACGCGAAACCTTCCTTGATCAGCCGGCGGTGCGGCTGGATGTCCAAGTCCCACTTTCTGAATTTCTCCACCTCGCCCTGTTCTTCACTTACGATCACCGCCATCTGGGTGGCGCGCATCCACGCGAGCTGGCGTTCGCGAAAAATGGCGTCCTGGACGTCGGTAATTTCCCCCAGCCCTTTCTCCAGCTCCGCGATCCGCGCCGTCCATCGCGGCGCGATCAAGGCGTGCATCCGACCGCAGGTGATCTTGTCGATGCACACCAACATTGCCTTGCCGGTTTCCCAAGCGGTTGAGTAGTGCCGCACGAAATCATCGGCCACCTGCTCCAGCCGCTTCGGCGCCGTGATGACGTGATAATCGCGCTTCAATTCCCGCTCCAGCCGCAACGCCACATCCACATCGTCGGTTTCGATTTCCTCCAGCTTGGCGGCAATGCGTTCGTTCAGTTCCGTCGTGGCGAGTCCGAGCTTTTCCCCGCGCGGCGAATAATAGAGCGGCACGGTCGCCTTGTCGTCCACCGCGCGTTGAAAATCATAGGTGCTGAGATAGCCGCCGAAAACCTTTTGCGTGATTTCATCGTCCTTCATCAGCGGCGTGCCGGTAAATCCGATGTAGCTCGCGTGCGGCAATGCGTTGCGGAGGTTGAGCGCCAGCCGGCCATATTGGGTGCGGTGGGCCTCGTCGCTGATCACGATCAGGTCGCTTCGCGTGCTCCATGGCTTTGCCGGATCGACGTCCTGGTTGAATTTCTGGATCAACGTGAAGACGTACGCCTTGTGCTGCGCGAGCAGATTGCGCAGATCCTCGCCGCTGGCTGGCCGGCAGGGTTCGCGGTCGTGATCGGCGAGGCCGCATCCGGCAAAAGTCTTGTAGATTTGTGTATCGAGATCGTCGCGGTCGGTGCAGACGAGAAAAGTGAAATTCCCGCCGAGCTTGCGGTGGACTTTTCTCGTAAAAAACA
>JAYVMJ010000452.1:0-9260 GCA_043759025.1 Verrucomicrobiota bacterium
GCTGAAACACATTCCCGACAGCACGCGCGCATTTAGCCGGAAACAACTCTCGGAGATTGGAGGACACGTTCCCGATTGGCGCCCGGATGAACACCCAGCGATGCCCACTATCGTCAGCAATGGACGTCCGCCGCAGGTTTACGCCTGCGCGTATTGCCACTTGCCCAACGGTGCGGGACGACCGGAAAACACCAGTCTGGCGGGGTTAACTGCCGTCTACATCAAGCAGCAAATGGCGGCGTTCAAAAACGGTGACCGGTTAGGTTCCGAACCTCATCGCCTTCCGCAAATGGGCATGATCGGTTTGGCCAAGGCGGCAACGGATGCCGAGGTCGACGAGGCGGCGGCTTATTTTGCGTCACTTAAGCCAGCGTCGTTTATTAAAGTGATTGAAACCGCGACCGTTCCCAAAACTTCCGTGGCCGCTTGGACGCTCAGGCGGGTCTCAGATGGTGGAACCGAAGCACTCGGTCGGCGGATCATTGAAATGCCGGACGATTTTTCGCGTTTTGAAAATCGGGACTCACGAACGCCGTATTTGGCTTACGTTCCGATGGGGAGCATCAAGCGTGGCCGCGAACTCATCACTTTTGGCGAAAAGACGACCCAATGTGTGACTTGCCACGGTCCCGAATTACGCGGGCTGGCGGACGTTCCGCGACTCGCCGGTCGTTCCCCAAGCTACCTTGTGCGGCAACTGTACGATCTAAAGCGTGGCACTCGAAAAGGCCCGGCGACAGAGCCGATGAAGTCGGTGGTCGCAAAGCTGACCGACGATGATGTCATTGCGCTCGCGGCCTACCTGGCCAGCCGGATGCCTTAAAATAAAAACCGCGGTCGAAGGGCCTTTCGACAGCGGCTTAAAGCAGTATTTAACCAGAAAAGTTCCGGCTGATAATACTAATACAACTCGGCGGGTGAGACTACCGATGGAAAATAATCCGTCATCGCAGAACTTATTTTCGGCTGTTCAAGAGGAATGCGGATGGTCCCAGAGTGGTTTCCCCGTTTCGGCCGGTGGCGCGTTGAGGTTGTTTTTGGTCGGGAGCTTGGGCGCGCGCGCTTCCCTCTTTTGCTGGGCGGCTTTTGCGGTCGCGTCGTCAGGACGAATGGTGTGTTCAACGAAAGTTGAAGGAGGTGAGTCAGATTTGATTTTATCTGACATGGTGACCGCGTTTTTCGATTCGGATGTCGTGCGGAGGGATTCATCAGTTTTAGAACCGGAATCCGAATCTTGGCTACCGGCCATCAGCTGGCGTTCCGCTTCGAGCCAGATTTCCGTGTCACGTCCATCGGGACTGCCGGAGTGTTGCCAGATTTCACGGGCACGTTGGGAGATTTCTCCATGCGAAGGCGAATTGGTTTTCATGGTCAGGGAGGTTTTTTCCCAGCGCGAAACGATGCGCTGGAACTTCTGCTGTGAGATGAGGACCGATTTTAACCAACCCAGTTCCTGATGAATACCGATACGAGGCCTCGGTCGGGTGCCGGAACGGCTTATCCGTTCGGTGGCGGGGCCGCCCCAGCGTCCGTTGGTGGAACGGGCGGAGCTGGCGGCAATGCCGGCGCGCCGGGATTCGGCGTGGAAGACGTCCACTCACGGCGTTGACTGATAAACCCCTTGGGATCGGTGGGGCCGGTGGTCGGGGTGGTGCATCCGCCCACAAACAGCGCGGCTGCAGTCGCAGCGGTGACCAATAATATCCGCGAGGGGATACGCATGATCGGGTTATCGGTGACATGGGAGAAATCGGCTTTCATGGCAGTGGTAAATTGAGACAAGGACTCACCTTAGAGGTTCGCTCGCGGAGTGCAAGACGCCCGATTGCAAGCCGGACAAGGCGTAATTCAGGATATTTTGAGGGCGATTATCGCTTGTTTCGTCTTTCGTTTTTTCGCCGGAGCATTTTGATTTTCGAGAGTAAAACAATCTCTTTCACCACACTCGTTAATGTCCGCTCCCGGAGGTCCTCCAAACGTATCCACCCCTGAACAGCTGGTTGCCGCGCTCGGGCCGCTTCCGCCCACGGCTCAGGTATTAGCGCGTTTGCAAAGCCTGCTCGCCGATCCCAATTCCGACCTGAGCGACGTCGGCACGCTGCTTACGTTGGACGCGGCGATGACAACGCGCGTGATCAAGATCAGCAACAGCAGTTGGTACAGCCGGGGCTCGCCGTGTCACACGATTGAGGAGGCGGTTAATCGGATTGGATTCAAGGAAGTATTCCAAGTTGTCTCAGTCGCGGCTTCGAGTGCGCTGGTCGCCCAGCCGCTGACGACCTATGGTCGTGGTGCGATTGCGACATGGCGGGAATCGGTGGCGTGTGCATTTGCGGGCGAATTGATCGCGGAATGTTTGTCGGAAGATATGGCGGCGGCGTTTATGAACGGATTGCTCCACGCGGTCGGCCGGCAAGCTTTCAACCGTTACGCGGTGGCTGCGGGGAAAACGCTCGCCGACGGAGGCTTTCCCCTGGATTTCAGCGGCGCTGAATTTGTGCTGCTCGGTTTCACCCAGGCCGCGGCGGGTGCGTGCATGTTGAAGAAAGGCGGATTTACGGTGGAAAATATCGAGCCCGTCCGCCACCAATACGAGCCGCTCGAGGCTCCCGAACCCTGCGATCGTCTGGCCGCGATACTTTTTGCGGCCCGCCTGTTGCGCACGGCCGTTTGTGGCGGCCAGGAAGTACCGGAAGCACCGGCTGAAGCGGAGATTCTCGCGAGCCTCCGCTTGACGCGCGCCGACGTGTTTTCCCATCAGCCCAGCCTTCAGCATAAACTCGCGCGCGCCGAACAAATGGCGCGGATTTAGGCTCGACGGCCGTTTGCCGCACCGGATTTTGCGATCCACAAACTGATCGCGCCGCAAAATGTGCGCCGCACGGTGCACGAAGTGTGTTGGGCAAACACTTTCAGGGCTGTGATGAGTCTGCGCCCGGCGTGATCGATTTGCCGTTGCTGCTGTTGGCTTCGATTTCCAGTTTTTTCGGATGAACCAATACGACAAGGCGGTAAGTTTTCGCGCCCTGCATCAACAGGCAGGCGCTTTTATTTTTCCGAATCCATGGGATGGTGCCTCGGCGCGGTTGTTGGCGCGGGAAGGTTTCCAGGCTTTGGCGACCTCAAGCCTCGCGCACGCTGCAACGCTTGGTCGGCGCGACGGAGCCATCTCGCGGGATGAGGCTCTGGCGCATTGTCGTTTGATGGCGGAGTCGGTCGATATCCCAGTGGCCGCGGATCTCGAAAACGGATTCGGCGCGGAACCGGCGACGGTGGCGGAAACGATCCGTCTGACGGCTGCGACCGGCCTCGCCGGTGGATCGATCGAGGACGCGACGGGAAATCCGTCTTCGCCGCTGTTCGATTTTGCCGTTGCGACGGAGCGCGTTATCGCCGCCGTGCAGGCGGCACGATCTTTGTCGTTTCCGTTTACCCTTACTGCCCGGGCGGAGAATTTTATCCGGGGGAATCCCAGTCTCGACGATACCATTCGCCGCTTGCAGGCCTACGAGAAAGCCGGTGCCGACGTGCTTTTTGCCCCCGGCTTGCCGGACCTCGACGCGGTGCGACGGGTTTGCGCGGCGGTTTCGAAGCCGGTCAATGTGATGGCGTCCGTGCCAGGCAAAGGTTTTACCGTCGCCGATCTTTCAGCGGCGGGCGTTAGACGAATCAGTCTGGCAGCTTCGCTCTACCGTGCTGCCATGAGCGGGATGCTTCACGCGGTTCGCGAGGTGCGGGATCAAGGGACCTTTGGCTACGTCGAGCGAACCCTCACGACCGCTGCGTTGAACGCGTCGCTTAATCCGTAAAGACCGCAATCTTTGTGTGCCGGCGGGTGCAGCGGTGTGATTCTGCGAAGATCTTTTCGGTTTTTCGCGCGTGGTCTGGTTTAACGACGTTTGACAAAACTAACGCGCAGGGGAGAAGTGTCGTCGTACCCGAACTCCCGATCGACCAACCCTCCGTCACGCACGTCCATGATTACCTCAAACGTATCGCCCCTGTTGAAAGCTTTCCGCATTTTTCTTCCGATAGCAGCGCTCGTTTTTTGCGGGCCGCAATTGGCGGTCGCGGAATCTCCCGCTGTGCCGGATTGGGCGCAACCTGGATCGGCCACGCACAAGCAGGTTCCCCCGCCGGCGGATTTCCATCGGGCTGGCAGAAATTCCGATACGCCCATCGGTATTTTCGACGGTCAATCCGATGTGGGTGGTGCGGTCGTTCCGGGCAGCGCCACTTACGATGCCGGCACCAAACGTTATACGATCAATTCCGCCGGTTATAACATTTGGTACACGCGCGACGAATTTCGCTTTCTTTGGAAAAAGGTATCCGGCGATTTATCGCTCGCGGCCGACATCGTGTTTCCGAACCCGAACGGCTATGGCGATCGGAAAGTGGTACTGATCGTGCGTCAGAGTCCGGACGACGATGCGAAGGAGATTATGGTGGCTTTGCACGGCGCCGGGCTGATCCACCTGGCGCAGCGCCCGGAAAAAGGAGCCAACATCAAGGAGGATTATCGCACGGGAGTAACCGGCTCAGGTGCGCCGGCGGAATTGGCGAAACGGCTAGGAATCGAAAAGCACGGTGATTCCTTTGCTCTTTTCGTGAGCATGAGAGGAGAACCGATGCATCAAGTCGGTTCGGCGGCCAAATTGCATTTTGACCAGCCGTTCTACGTTGGGATCGGTTTTTGCTCCCATTTGCCGGACAAATCCGACACAGCGCAGGTGTCAGACGTTGTCTTGGAAAATTCCGCCGGGAAGGTCCGCTAAACGGTGGGGCGGAAACGACCGCTCACTTCACCGGACTCGCGCCTTTGACCTTCGTCGGAATCGAATAAAATCCGGTGCGAGCGGCCATGTAGAGTGTCTGATGATCCTTGCCGGCGAAACAGAGGTTGGCTGGTTGTTCGGGCACCGGAATGAAACCGATCGGTTGGCCGCTCTTCGCATTCACGACGGTGACGCCTGGCGTTCGACTGTAGGCGGTCAGGTAAAGGTTCCCCTGATCGTCGAGCGTCATGCCGTCGGAACCGGACGGGCAAACCAGCTTTTTATTCGTCAACGTCCCGTCGGGCTGTACATCGAAACTCAGGGTTTCGTTTCCATCAATATTGGCGACGTAGAGTGTCTTTCCGTCTGGCGTACCGATGATCCCGTTGGGTGTGCCGGGAATGCCTTTGGCAGACTTAAACTCAGCGAGGACGCGGGTGAGCGTTTTGTGATCGGGGGAAAGATAGTACACGGTCTTGAGTTCCTGCTCCTGCTTGCGGCCCGGCGTCCACCATTCGCGGGCGTAATAGGGATCCGTGAAGTAAATTCCGCCGTCGGGCCGAATCCAAAGATCGTTGGGACCGCCCAGTAATTTGCCCTGATAATGTCCGTCCATGATTACGGTATGGGCTGGGAGGGTGATATTTCCGGCGTGTGGTTTTTCGCCGACGGCTGGGTTTAACGGTTGGGGATAGGGAACGGTTTCAGTCTTGGTGATCGAGATTGACCACAATTCGTTTCGCTCGTCCGCGCATGCGATGAGGTTTCCGTGTGAGTCGAACGACATGCCGTTCGCGTAGCCGGCGGGATGCATGAAGACAGACAACTCCCGTTTCGCGACGTCCCAACGCATGATCTTGTTGCTGTTTTGTTCGATGAAATAGACATCGCCGTTCGGGGCGCAGGTGGTGCCTTCGGTGAAGGGACGACCGGAAACCGTGTAGGTCTCGGTCGGCAACGTCGCGAGCTTTTCGACCTTCGCGTCGGAAGCGATCGTCGGCGGAAGCGACAGGGGCGATTTCAAATTCCCGGCAAACAACCGGACGTCCGTCACGGAGATTATTAGCAAAAATTGAAGAAGAATCAGGCGTGCGTTCCGGAGGTGCATTGACAATGGATAATGAAGTGAAGCAATCCGGCTGATTATTGGGGGAAGGTCAAACTCCTGTGAAAAAATCGGTCTCGTTCCGGGACAATTTCCTTCCAGCTTGCCGTGACGGACCTCGTGGCTACCTACTTAGGGGCAAAAATGGATCGGGCCACCGTTGCAGCGACAACAATCAATGAATCACAACTGAGCGCGGCAGTTGTTTTCGGATATGGCCGGAACGACTGACGAGCTTTGGGCCGGCGACATCCTTAAAAACACCCCAATGCATAACTGGCTTCTTTTTCTTCTCTTACTTTGGCCGCTTCTATGGGCTTTGCGAATCACATTGGTCACTCGCGCGTTAATGGGACTCGAATTCCGAAAAACGAAAATGCGGGTGCTGGCTTTGGCGGATATCCCGCCGCACTTGAAGGAGGCGACCAAACCGTGGGTCGCGCAGTTGGAGGGCCTCGATTTCGTTTGTCTGGGCGGTTGGAGGGTGAACGGGACCAGTGATCCGGCCTTTGATAGCGAAGCTTTGGTTCTCCAAAAAACCACGTATCCGATCGTGGCGGTAATCCAGTCTTATGTTGAGTCGTCGAGGTCCGGTGAATGCTGGCTGTCTTTGAGGACGACGCGGAGCGACGGCACGGAGATGATAACGTCGTCTTACGCGCCGGAACAGTTGGTGCCGATGCCGCCGGGAATAGAAACGGAAGTCATGGCGGCAGCGAGTCCCGATGAATTGGTGCAGCGCCATCTGGTGCGAATCCGGTCCGCGGGAAATGATTTTTGGCATTGTGACGGCCTTTCCGACGCGGCGATCCGTGAGCAGCATGTTCGCGACGCGATTCTCGGGTTTGCGTACGAGAAAAATCTTCTGAAGGAATCCGGCGATGGCGACTATCGTTATTTTCCCGGGGCGGCGGTGAAGCGGTCGATCCAAATCATCCGCCTTGCATCGAAGAAAAAAAAGGAGGGGCGGAAGAATCAGCGATCAGTCGTCACCCACCTGAGCGCGGAGAGCCAGACTGAGTTCGATCTGCAACATTATCGGCAACAAGGTGCGCTTATGCGGGGACGTTTTTCGCTAAAGGCGAAGACGGTGGTCTCGGTGCTTTCGTTCTTGGTGTTTGCCGCAGTTTTGGCCTTTCAGTATTCAGTGGCCGTCGCGACCGCGCTGATCGTTGCCTTGGTGATTCACGAGTGCGGGCACTTATCGGCGATGCGCTGGTTTGGTTTTCGGGACCTGCAATTGCTCTTTGTGCCTTTCTTTGGCGGTGCCGCCGTCGGCCACGACGATCGCGTACTGGCTCCGTGGAAGCATATCGTTATTATTTTATGCGGACCGATCCCCGGGATATTTATCGCTTTCGTTCTGCTGGTCTACGCGGCCGGTGGCGGGGCTCCAGAATGGATCACAGGGGTGGCCACCACATTCCTGATTTTAAATGCATTCAACCTTTTGCCGATACTTCCACTCGATGGCGGGCAGATCGTTGATTACGCGGTCGCCACGCGGTTTCCCCGGGTCAGGGTGTTGTTTGTCGCACTGAGCGCGATTGGTTTGATGGTGGTTGGATTGGGATTTGGTGGGGTGAAAATCCTGGTGGGCCTTGGACTCATTACGCTGCTGCGCCTCCCGGTGGAATGGAGGCTGGCGACTCTGCGCCGCGCGACGCGGGAGGAATTTCCCGACGGCGGCGACGAGGAACCGATCGTGCGAAGACTCATTGGAGAAATGCGCGAACCGGAATGGAAAAAATCGACCATGTCGCAAAGACTGCAATTCGCGCGCGGCCTGCAACGGGTGCTGCGCATGCCGCGACCCGGCGTCGGGACGATGTGTTTTGCTCTGGCGGGCTTTATGTCGCCGCTTTGGCTGGGCGCGCCGCTCGCGGTTTGGTCAGTGGGGCGGCAGGGGAACACTCGCGTCGAGCAAGCCCAGGCCCGGGCGAAGGCGGCGGGACTGTTGGCTGACATTCCGGAGCCGAAGGCCGGTGAGGTGCAGGCAGAAGAAAACGCGGCGATTCCGTACGAAGAAGCGGTCGCCCTCACGGGCAATGAAAACGGCGGTGGCTTTGCGCGCGTTTCCCCGGAGGAAGCCAGGATTGTCGCCTTGTTGCACGCCGCGGCCCAGAAGCGTTTTTTTGTTCCCACGCATACGGCGGATAAGTCGGGGCCAAGACGTATTGCCGGAATGTGGAACCGGGATAATATTGTTATTCATCTCACGATGGCCGCGACCGAACGCTTGCGTTACCACGAGGCGACGAAAGCGGCGGCCCTTTCGATTGATGCGTTGAAACTACTGCGGTTGATGGAGTCGGCGCCGGCGTTTCTCGGTTGGACCGAATACCAGTTCACTGCCGGAGCGGCGTGGCGAACGATTGAGGAGGCTCTCGCGATGGGAGCGAAAATTTCCCCGGATCAGGTGAACGAGATTCGCGAACTCTGTGACGAATCCACGGACGTCAAATTTGCCGTCACCGCGATTCCGCGTGGAATGCTGAGCCAGGTTCGCGCGCTCACTGAGAGTGAATTGACGCTTCAGGGCGGTGCGACCGTTGGACTCTTGCGCCTCATTGCACGTTCCAATCCGACTTGGGCGGTTTGGCAGGTTACCGCCATTGACCAGGCCGTCGTCGCGCAAAAATTGATGCAGGCGGTCGGCCGCGGCGAGTGGCCGCGTACCGTCGGAGACAAGGGAAACTCGAAGCTGGCAATCAGCGCGGTGGCGGAGTTTGGGGATTTTATCGCGAGACTTCGGCTTGCGAAGGCGGCGCTGTTATTGCTCGACCAACGCACTCAGGGAGCGAAGTCGGTGTCGCTGGAAAAGCTCGCGATCGCCCCCGCGGAGCTCGCGCATCCCTACACTCATGAGCCGATGCGGCTCACGCGTCTGGGTGCGATGGAGGTTTTGAGTTTCAAATCCGTGCCGGCACCGGAGATGAACGACGATGAAAACGATGCGGAAAACCCGGCCTTGGTGTGGCGTATTCCCGTCGCGGTCGATTGACGATAACGTGTGCTCGCGCTCACGGGCGAACTTTCGCCGAGGCGAAGGCGATTAATTCTTCGCCGCGGATCGGTATCCTTGCCAGACCCATTCCAGTGCTTCGGGCAGCGTTTGGGCCCGGACTTTGGAGTCGCCGTGGCCGGCGTTGAGCGCGAAAACGTATTGATAGTGGTAACCTTTCGCTTTGAGCACGGAGGCCATGCGATTGTTGGCTTCGACCCAATCATGCATGTCATCGCGCAATGAATTTGGATTGAGTAGATCGCGATCGCCGACCTCCAGCCAGACGCGAATGGCCTTCGGTGGATTTTGCGGAATAAGATGCTCGTGATATTCCCAACCGCCATGCGGCGTCTCAGGATCAAGCGGAGAT
>JAYVMJ010000453.1:0-7349 GCA_043759025.1 Verrucomicrobiota bacterium
GACGATCATTTTGTCATGACCCTGTTCGACAGAGTATTTGCCCATCCGGTGCTGCGCGACCATCCGCCCGTGCTGGTGGACGTGGGTGCTAGTGGCGGCATACCGCGGGCTTGGCGGCGATTGGCACGCTATTCAGTTTGTCTCAGTTTCGAGCCCGATGCCCGCGAGATGGCTCCAGCCGCGAGACATTTTCGTCGTTGGATTCTTTGCCCCAAGCTGGTGGTGGCGAATGAGAAAATTACCTCGGCGGATTTATACCTGACGCGTTCTCCCTACTGTTCCAGCATGCTGGCTCCCGACAATACGGCGCTGGGGGATTGGGCATTTGCCAGTCTATTTGATGTCGAGGAGAAACGTGTGGTTGCAACAAGTACGCTTACAGCCGCGCTCAAGGAATATGGGCTGACGGGAATCGACTGGCTCAAATGCGATACCCAAGGCACTGACTTGCGCATCTGGCAAAGTGTTCCTGAGCCGCTGCGCCATCGGGCTCTGACGGTGGAATTCGAGCCGGGATTAATTGATGCGTATCATGGCGAGGACAAGTTTTCTCACGTAATCGCGGCCATGGAGTCGGCCCCATTCTGGTTGGCGGGCTTGGACGTGCAGCAAACTCCACGGGCGCCGATGCCGCTTCTCGCAAAACGGCTGGGATTCCGGCTTGCGAGATATTTTCTCAAGTTTGGGCCGGCCGCCCCGGCTTGGGTCAATGCCCTGTACCTGCGTCGTCTTGATCATGCACCAGCCCTGGATTTGCGGGCGCATTTATTGCTTTGGGTTTTCGCGAGCGAGTTGGACCAGCCCGCATTCGCCTGTGTGGTGGCGGAAGCGGCGGCTCGCGAATTTGACGATGATCTCTGCCGACAGCTTGCCAATTCATCGGCACGCCAGATGCGCCGGGCCTTGTGGGCGACGTGGCCGCGCTGGCCGGGTTGGATGTGGGGAAAGTTTTTTGGTAACTGATCGGAATGCAATACTACTGCACCTATTGTGATCAGGGCTACGCTGCCCGTTTGCTTTGTTTGCACGGTTCCCTGATTGTGCATGGAGGATCCTTCCGGCTTCATGTGCTCTGCTTTGACGAGGCCACTGAGACATTGATCACCGACGTGGGTGATCGGTCGTTGATCGCAATTCCGCTTCACGAATTTCTTTCGGCTAATCCCGACTATGCTGCGATCCGTTCCAAAAGAACAAAGGTGGAGTTCTATTTCACGGCCACTCCCGTTCTTGTGAGGTATTGTTTTCAACTTTATTCAGAGGTGAAGCAAGTGACCTACCTCGATTCCGATCTTTTCTTTTTCGGGCCGGCGTCCGCCGCATTTGCAGAGCAAGGCGAAGCGTCGATCGGAATCGTCCCGCATCGGTTTCCCGAGCGACTTACTGATCTCTTGAAATGGGGCGTTTATAATGTCGCATGGGTATCATTTCGCCGCGATCGCGAGGGACTGGCGTGCTTGGAATGGTGGACGGATCGCTGTCTCGAGTGGTGTCACGACCGGATTGATGAAGGTCGGTTCGCCGATCAGGGATATTTGACAGAATTTCCCCGGCGGTTTGGTGGGGTGCGGGTGCTTGATCATGTTGGAATTAACGCTGCACCTTGGAATATGGATGAGGCGCAAGTCTCGCAGAATGGTGCTGAAATTTTGGTGAACGGCCGAGTTCTGCTTTTTTATCATTTTCAGGGGATCCGGGAAATATTGCCTCACTGGTTCGAGACGGGACTGCGCAACTATACAGCGGCGTTAACTCCCGCCCTGCGCGATTTGATCTACCTTCCGTACCTTAAAAAACTGGTTGAAATTCAGTCGCGGCTGAGGGCGCAGTTCGGGATTGAACCGTTACTCGGTTTCCAGCGCTTGCCTTCAGGTGGTTCGTTGCGAAATCGATGGGACCGGTTTTTTGCCCGTCGGGTGTTACCTGCATATCGAAAGTTGCGGGGACAATTGCTATATTGTGCGACTCCGGAAATTCCGACCTCCTTAAAAAAGCCCGTGGATGGAAAGGGTGCGGTCAAAACGTCCTAATGAAATGAATGATATATTTCTTAGTATCGTTACCGTCACGAAAGACGATCCGGTCGGCCTTGAGGGGACGTTGATCAGCGCGAACGCGCTGCGCGTGATCGGAGCGGAACATCTAATCATCGATGGAGGAATTGATTTGGAAACGACTCGACGGATCGCCGCCGAGTCTGGCGGAGGCATCACTGTAATTCCGCGGCCACCGGAGGGAATTGCCGAGGCGTTTAATGCGGGTCTCGTTGCGGCCCGCGGCGAATGGGTGTGGTTTTTGAACGGAGGTGATCGAATCGATCCGAGGCTTGAGCCCAGTTCTTTTTGCGCTCTGCTGGAAAAAACGAAGGCGGAAGTAATTATCGGCGGGCTCACGTACGAAGGGGACGTGGAGCCTCGACCCCATCCGCTGCCGCACAAACGTTGGCCTGCTGTCAGTTCATGGATTCCTCACCCGGCGACCTTGGTGCGGCGCCGGATGTTTGAACGATATGGCGGATTTGATGAACGTTATCGTATCGCAATGGATTACGAGTGGTGGCTCCGGGCGCTCGTTCCGACGGTATCAGTGGACGTTTTATCGTTACCCTTTGCGGTATTTGCACCTGGTGGGATTAGCCAGAGGCCCGAGGTGCGAAAGATAATCAGGCGCGAGAAGTTTCGGGCGATTTCACGCCACTGCGTTTCCATTGCCGGCCAACTGGCGCGTCAGCGGGTACTGACGTTGTTTTCAAAAAACACCCCCCATTCTCATCTTTAGCATGGGCATCGACCTGCACAAACCAGCGGCCTTGGAGGAAGCGACGAATTCATCCCGTCCGGAACGATGGCTGGTCATTTCCCATGAGGCGACCAACTCGGGTGCACCGCGGATGTTGCTCGAGATTCTTCGTGGAGTACGGGCAGCACGAGGCCCGGGATGGAGTTGCGAGATACTATCTCGTCGCTCCGGAGTTTTGGCTGATGAATTTGCACGTTTTGGCCGAGTTCATCGACTATCGCATGCGTGGGCGAATGGATCAGGGTTTTGGGCCAAAGTTTGGCGGGCGCTTGTCGATCGGCCCTGGGTTCAGCCCCGGGTGCTAAAGCGCCACGTCGAGAAATGGAGAAAAAATAATTTTGATTTGATCTATAATAATTCGGCGACGAACGGGTTTGTTGTACCGGCTTTGCGCAGCCTGGGTTGTCCGATTCTTACCCACGTGCATGAGTTGGGTTATTCGCTGCGTCGTTTCAATACGTCCACTTCCCTTAAGCACACTTTGGAGAACTCGGATCATTTCCTGGCGGTATCACCAGCTGTCGCAGCGGATCTGCGTGAGTGTGGAGTTGCCGCTGAGCGGATTACGATCACCCCCAATTTTCTCGCGGCTATGCCGGATGGATTCGAAGAGGGCGCGCAGCTGGCATTGCGCGTGAGTCTTGGTTTGCCGGCGGAGGCGTCGATTGTCACCGGCTGTGGTCACATTGATCGTTTGAAAGGGACGGATCTATTTGTCGAGATGGCGTCGAGTCTGGCCAAAAAAATGGACAGGGAAATTTTATTTACGTGGATCGGAGGAGAAACCGACCCCTTCTTTGCGTGGAGGGTTCGCCGCTTGGTCCGGCGTCGCGGGCTTGAGCCTCGAATAAAATTTATCGGCGCGGTGGGCAACGCCGGGGCCTGGTTTGCCGCGAGCGATGTGGTGGCCGTAACCTCCCGGGTCGAGAGCTTCAGTTTGGTGGCATTGGAAGCTGCGGCCGCGGGCCGGCCAGTCGTTGGCTTTGCCGGCGCGCGGGGGTTGGCAAGTGTGCTGGCAGATGAGCCGGCTCTCTTGATCCCAGACTTCGATGCTTCACTGATGGCTTCGACAATAGATGACTTACTGCGAAACCGTCCTCATGCCCGAGCGCTCGGTCTCCGTTTGCGTTCGAAAGTCGCGGCGGAATTTCTCGCTGGGCCGCGCATCGCGGATATCTTAACGGTGGTGGATAAGTTGCGGGTCAACGGCAGGATTTAGCCATGGCGCAAATACCAGCTATTTGCGGTGTGGTGGTCACTTATCATCCAGCAGAGGATATTTTTGAAAATCTGCAAGCCATCGTGGCCGAATGTGGTGAGGTATTGGTCGTCGATAACGGCTCGGCGAAGGCGATTTGCGATCGGATGGCTGTGGTCTCGGGGGTGACACTCCTGGCGTTGGAGCATAATGCGGGCATCGCCGCCGGATTGAATCGTGCCGCCCTCTGGTCCCGGGGAAGGAGCTTATTTGGAATGATTGTTTTCGATCAGGATAGCAAACCGTTGACCGGTTTTGTGTCAGAGCTTTGGGCGACCCATGACCGCAATCCGCGGGCGGCGGTCATTGGCTCCCGTATCGTCGAGGCAGGTCGTGAGGAATCAAGTTACCGATGGGTTCGGCGAAATCCATGCTGGCCGGGAATTTTTCAACGCGTCGCTTGCGATGGTGGCGATCTATCTGAGGTGACGATGGTGATCTCGTCGGGTTCGTTGATCGAACTCGAGCCTTGGAGCCGATTGGGTGGTTTTGATGAAGGATTATTTATCGATTACGTGGACACGGACTACTGTTTAAAGGTGATTCGCTCCGGTGCACACGTCGCGGTCGCGTCGGGCGCATCGTTACAGCATCACTTGGGTAAGCGTGCGACCGGTCGCGTGCTGGGCAAGGATCTGCGGCCGATGCACCACGCTGCGTTCCGGCACTATTATATGGCGAGAAATCGCATGCACCTCTGGCGACGCCATGCGCTGGCTTTGCCCCATTGGGCACTGTTCGATTTTTGCTTCGCCGGTTTGAACGGATGTCGCGTCATCTTTTTTGAGGCCGAAAAATGGGCTAAATTCAAGGCGCTCATGCTCGGGACGTGGGATGGTTTGCGCGGAAAAACCGGGGCTTGTCCGGTGGGGCGTTTGCGTTCACTGCAACCATGATGCCGATTCTGTCCATTATCATCGTGGCTTACCGTTCTCGGGAAGAACTGCCCGGTTGCTTGGCATCACTCCCCATGAAATTGAAGGATCGGGCAATCGAGGTGGTGGTGGTGAACAACTCGCCAGACGACGGAATGGCCGAATGGGCTGAACGTGAGTTTCCGGCGGTTCATTTCATCGAAGCGCCAGAGAATTTAGGTTTCGGGCGGGCGAACAATCCGGGGTTTGCCAGCACCTCGGGTGATTATGTTCTATTTCTGAACCCGGATACGGTGGTGAATGAGGCCGCAGTCATGCATTGCCTCGAGCGATTGGAGCAGGACGGCAGGATCGGACTGATTTCGCCGAAGCTGGTGCAGGCGGATGGGACGATGGACCAGGCTTGCCGGCGCAGTATTCCGACCTTGTGGGATGGATTCTGCCGGGCTTCCGGACTGGCTTCAATTTTTTCGCAGCGGGCGTTTTTTTCCGGGTATAATCTCACGCATCTCCCGGTCGATGGAACCTATGAAGTGGGCGCGATCAACGGGGCGTTTATGTTGGCGCCGCGCCGGATGCTCGCGGAGGTGGCGCCGGATGGGAAAGTTTTTGACGAGGCGTTTTTCATGTATGGCGACGATCTGGACTTGTGCATTCGCGTGGCGAGGGCGGGTTGGAAAATTGTCTACGATGGATCGGTCAGCATCGTGCATTTGAAAGGGCTGAGCGTGGCGCGGGATTTTGACCGGATGTCGCGGGCCATTTTCGATGCGAACCGGGATGTCTACCTGAAGCATTTCAATCCGCGAAACTCGCGACTGGTCCGCTGGAAATATGCGTTGGCCTTCGGAGCGTGGAAGCGGATTTCGCTAGTGCGCGCCCGGCTGCGCGGGCATCGTCGGGTCCGGCCGGTTTGACTTCCGTCGCAACGCGTTGCCGAGGGCAACGAGCAGCAGCAGTCCGCTGACAACGGTTAACGCCGCGCTGTGCCGGATGAGCCAGGGAAGATCCGCGGTATCATCGGAAGCGGGAGCAAGAATCTCTGAAGGAAGGATTGAGCGCAGGAGGGGATCGTCGATCACCCGTTGAACAATGCGTGGATTTGGATGAGGACCGGAAAAGTTGGGGTCGCGGGTGAACGCAGCGGGATCATGGGTCGCGGCGTAACTGCGCACGATGGCGAGGTTGGCCCGATCCTGGAGGCGTTTATACGGGAGGTGCAGCGTGAGATTTGTTTCGGTCAAGGTGATGAGGCCGGCCATCGCGACGGCGCACCAGATAAGTCCGGTGATTCGAATAAATCGAGTGGGACTGGAAAACAGGATGATCATCGCGACCAGTTGTCCAACGACGCCCAGCAGGAGTGGATCCTGGTAGCGTGAAAGCGGGCGGAACTCCGGCAACACCCCGCCGCGGGAATAGGCGATGGCCGCGGCTTGCAAAAAACCGAAGATGCCCAGCGCCAATGCGCAACGTTCCATCGGTGGCAGGGGTTTTTTTTCACGCCATCGGGTAAGCACCAGCCAGACGAGCGGCAATTGCATGACCAGAAAAAAAGGTCCGTTGTTGATCCAGGGCCATGCCAGACAGTGAGCGAGAACGGCGAGGAAGTTCGATAGGCTTCCTGAGTGAAAAACGGCGTGTTGCGGAGCGCTGCCGCCGGCCAACAGAGCGAGTGCGGCGACGCCGGCGATCAAACCCAAGGCCACCCACGCGGTACGCTGACGGCGATTTTCCCCAAGAGAAATCAATCCAACCGCCAATGCCGCCACGGCGGCGAGGATGCCACCGGCGTTCGAGAAAAAGGCGAGGCCAGCTGAAACCAAACCGAGCCACCAGTAACGCTGAAAGGGAGCTGTGCCGCAAAGGCCGGCGATCGCAATCACGCTGAGCAGATTTGAAAAATACACTCCTGATTGGAAACCATATAACGCGTTTTGCCAGCCGCAGATGGCGGTAAATAGTATCGTCAACCCGAAGATAAAAGCGGCGTTCTCGTAGCGTCGCGATGGCATGGCGTTCCAGAACAGCACGGCGAGCCCGGCAGCGGTGAGTGCGTGAAGGGCCGCGTTGACCAGCAGCTGCGCCCACGGATTCCAGCCGCCGTAGGCCACAAACAGCGCGAGATCTGTGACTCGGGTGAGCAGGATGTGGTGCTCGTTGTGGGCGCGGAAAAGATGCTGCCAGCGCTGGGTGCCGTTGCGAAATGGCGCGTAAAGACCGATGGCTTCGGCGTCCCATTGGTCCCAGAACGGCAGGGGCGATCCCCACACCTTAATCAGCCACGCCCGGACGAAAAAAACAAAGGTCGTGAGGGAAACAACCACGGCCGCGCGACCGGCAAAGTCACTGGCGGGACGATCACGCATCAATAGGCGTTTTTCCATCGGACCAGAGTGAGGGCGAGGATTTGCAGA
>JAYVMJ010000454.1:0-4845 GCA_043759025.1 Verrucomicrobiota bacterium
CGAATTTTTCCTGACTTCACTCAAACACTGGAAGTTGCCGCCATGGCTGCGCCCGCTGCCCTACGAGACGCCAGCAATCGGCGGACTGGGGCAGCAGTCGGCGCAAATTTTCGAAGTCGTGGGCGACCAGAAACCAGCGGTTGCCGCCGGCCGGCTCGCTGAGTGCCTGCTGGCGTTGGGGGAAAAGGACCGGGCTGCGCTTGAGCTGACGGAACTGCAGAAATTTCCCTTCGATGTTGGTGCGCTCGCGGCGGAGGCCCAGGTGAGGTTCGCGTTGAATGACAGTGCAGGTTTTGATCGCGTGACGGAGTCGCTGCTTCTTCGCTTGCACGGCGGAGCCGACCGTTATTTGCCGTGGGACCGGCGCGTGAGTGTGGCGATTGTCCTCGCTCGCGCGAAACATCCCGAACTGGCGCGCCTACAGGTA
This sequence comes from Verrucomicrobiota bacterium, assembly GCA_043759025.1. Lineage (GTDB taxonomy): Bacteria > Verrucomicrobiota > Verrucomicrobiia > Opitutales > Opitutaceae > Lacunisphaera. Next base: position 428 of record JAYVMJ010000454.1, read on the forward strand.
CAACAGTGCGCCGCGGCTTTCGACGAAGAGAAGGCCGCTTCGTTGTCCGCGGGTTCGCTCTACAATCTGCTGGGCCTCGCGCGCTCCTTCGGAGTGGAGATCAAGAACGCTCCGGCCCGCGCATGGAGCCTGCAACTGCTTCCACTCGATATGCGCAACCGGTTGGAATAATTTTCGACGCTCCCCATCTCCACTTTTTTGATGAACGTTTTTCTTCGAATCGTCCGCCACCGGCTTCATCAACTCTCTCGGCCCGGTCAAAGATTCCGGGTCGGCGTGGTCTTCGCGGCGTTGAGTGGCGCGGTGATTACGCCGGCGGCCCCCGCGGCCAGCGGCAGTTTGGTCGAATCGCCGCTCGCGGCGCGCCCGTCCGCAGGCGTGGAAGAATCACCGCTGTTCACCGAATTGACTCCGGTTCGCACCGGCATCGTGACGACCAACGATTACTCGGACCCCAAAATGTGGGGGGCGCTTTACCACGAATTCGAAATCGGCGAAATGGGCACGGGCGTGGCGATCGGGGATTTCGATGGCGACGGGCGACCCGATCTATTTGTCGTCAGCAAAACGGAAAGTTGCCGGTTGTTTCGCAATCTGGGTGATTTCAAATTCGAGGATGTCACCGAAAAAGCCGGTGTCGCCGATCACGGAGCGGCGGCGGCCATCTGGAAGCAGGGCGCGACGTGGGTCGACATCAACAACGACGGGCGGCTCGATCTCTACGTGTGTCGTTTCAACGCGCCGAACCTGCTTTATATCAACCAGGGCGATGGCACGTTTAAGGAAATGGCCCATGCGTACGGTTTGGATTTGACGGATTGCTCGGGCATGGCGGCTTTTTGCGACTATGACCGCGACGGCTGGCTCGACGTTTTTATCCACACCAACCTGCTCGATTACCACGCGCATCCCAATGGCCAGCGCAGCCATCTCTTTCACAACAACCGCGATGGTACCTTCACTGACGTGACGGAATCCGCCGGCATTTCCGGCGAGGCACAGGCGCATTCGGCGACGTGGTGGGACTTCGACGGCGACGGCTGGCCGGACTTGTACGTGGCCAATGATTTTTCGCCGCCCGACAAGCTCTACCGCAATAATCGCGACGGCACCTTCACGAATGTGATCGATCAGGTCGTGCCGCACGAACCGTTTTCCTCGATGGGCGCGGATCTGGGCGACGTAAACAACGACGGATTAATCGATCTTCTCGTGGTCGACATGGCCGCGACGACTCACGTTTACGACCAGCGTTCGATGGTAACCGCGCGCAGCCAGGCCGTCGATCCGCCGGACGGCGCGACCGAAGCACCGCAGCTTTACCGCAATGCGCTTTACCTGAACACCGGCATGGGGCGCATGCAGGAAGCGGCGTTTCTGGCGGGAATTTCCGCGTCGGATTGGGCGTGGTCCGCACGCTTTGAAGATTTGGATAACGATGGCCGGCTCGATCTTTTCGTGACGAACGGCATGCATCGGGAGGTCAACAACGCTGATCTGTTGGCGAAACAAATGAGCGCGGAGTCCGCTGCGGAGCGGCTGCGCATCATGCATGACAGTCCGGAGCTGGCGCAGTCCAATCTCGCCTTCCGCAATCTGGGCGACTTGCACTTTGCGGACGTGAGCCGCGCGTGGGGCTTGAATCAACGGGGCGTTAGCTTTGGCGCTGCGTTCGGAGACTTCGCTGGCGACGGAAATTTGGACTTGGTCTACGCGAATTACCACGGAGGGGTGACCGTCCTCCGCAATAATGGCGGACCGCGTCACCGGATCACCATCGCGCTTCGCGGCACGATTTCAAATCGCCTCGGCGTCGGTGCGACGGTCCGGATCGAAAGCGCCGCCGGAAAACAGGTGCGTCAACTCGTGTTGGCCCGCGGGTATTTGTCCAGCAGCGAACCAATCCTGCATTTCGGATTGGGGCAGGACACCGTTATTCAAACGCTCACTGTCGATTGGCCGAGCGGGCTGTCGCAGAGATTTTCCAACCTAAAGGTCGATGAACATTTCCTCATCACGGAGCCCGGCGGCCCGGCGCCAAAATTGTCGCATGATGAAACGATAACCGTGACTCCTCGCGGCCAGTTTACTGCCATGGGCCAGAGCGCCGGGCTGACGCTTTCCTCGCGCGAAGCGATCGTCGACGAAACCGCGCAGCAGCGGTTGCTTCCGCTTCGGCTGAATCGTCGGGGTCCGGCCATCGCCGTCGGCGCAGTCGCCGGCAATGACCGAGACGCGGTGGTCGTTGGCGGAACGACGTTGAGTCCGTTGTGCATTCTGGTGGACAAAGCGGGAGAGCCGTTCACGGCGCTCGATCCTTCCGGCCAGTTCCCGGCGGGTGCGGTTGATGACGGTCCCATTCTGCTGTTTGATGCGGCGGGACTCGGGCGGAATGACCTGTTGGTGACCAAGGGCGGAAATAGTTTGCCGGTCGGGGCGCCGGAATATCAACCGAAGCTTTTTCTCAACGACGGACATGGCGGATTCTCGCCGGCTCCCGACGATGCGTTGCCCGAATTGCCTATCAGCGCGGGAGCGTTGGCGGCGGCGGACTTTACGCGGGCGGGTCGACTGGGATTGTTCATTGGCGGTCGTTTGCGCCCGGGCCAGTATCCTGAAGTGCCGGAAAGCGCACTGCTCATCAATCGCGGCGGAAAGTTCGAGGACATCACCGACTCGTTCGCGCCGAGCCTGCGCCATGTGGGCATGGTCACCTCGGCACTGTGGAGCGATTTTGACGGCGATGGTTGGCCAGACCTTTTGATTACGCTCGATTGGGGCCAAGTGAAATGTTTCCACAATGCCCAAGGCAGGGGACTGGAGGATTGGACCACGAAAATGGGTTTTGCTGCCGCCGGCACTGGTTGGTGGACCTCGCTTGCTTCGGCGGACTTTAACGGCGATGGCAGGCCCGACTACGTGGTGGGTAATCTCGGCCTCAACACCCAATATCACGCCGATGTCGCGCAACCGGCGGTCTTGTTCTACGGAGATTTCAATGGCGACGGCGAGCAACCGCAGTTGGTCGAAGGCACCTACGAGGACGGACGTCTCTATCCATGGCGCAGTCGTTTGGATCTTGGAACTTCGATTCCTGTGGTGCTGAAGAAATTTCCCCAAAACAACCGGTTTGCGACTGCTACCCTCGAGCAAATCTTCGACGCGGAAAAACTGGGTAGCGCGGTTCAGTTGGCGGCAACTGAGTTGCGGAGCGGAGTTTTTCTCAGCCAGCCGGACGGTACTTATCGATTCGAGCCATTGCCACGACTGGCGCAGCTCTCGCCGGTGCAAGGCTTGACCGCGGGCGACTTCGATGGCGATGGTCACGCCGATATTTATGCCGTGCAAAATTCGTACGCACCAGTGCCGGCCATTGGGCGATTCGACGGTGGCGTGAGCCAGCTCCTCCGCGGCGACGGGCACGGACAGTTTGCGGTGGTGCCGCCGGCCGAAAGTGGACTGCTGGTGACCGGTGATGCAAAGGCGCTCGCGGTGGTGGATCTTGATCGTGACGGATGGCCGGATTTCGTCGTGTCGCGTAATAATTCCACTACGGTCGCCTATAAAAATCGCGGAATTGCCGGCCGTCACATGCTCGCGATTCGTTTGCGTGGCATTGCCGGAAATCCGACGGCGGTGGGCGCGCGCGTGACCCTGGAGCTGGCCGATGGATCGCGTCAATCAGCTGAGGTTTTTGCTGGTGGAGGTTTCGCATCGCAATCCAGCGCGGCCTGCTTTTTTGGTTTCACCTCTGGGAATCTCCCGCGTTCCGCCACGGTTCGATGGCCATCGGGTGCGACCACTTCACAGCTCATTGATTCAACAAATTCTAATGTGATCATTCCGGAACCAGCGGTGAATTAATTTTCCCTTCAGCCGCTGGTAGGCAGGCACGGTTCAAGCTCTGGATAGGGGATGAACCTTCAATAATACAGCCTGTCCGGTGGGGTTGCTGACGGGCTCAATCGGACGGGCCACTTTTCGGTGAATTGAATTCGTGAATTGGTTAGCGGGCGTGCGCGTCTGCGGTGTTATTCCGCAGCGGGGTCGCTGCGGCTCCAGCGTTCGGCCATTGGAGCGCGGGCGACCCGCCCGCGTCAGGCTCACGCCAGGCCGAGTTTTTGCAAAACGGCGGCGGGCGGTCCGTCGAAGGTCGCCAGCGGCATGTTGCCCGTGTACCCAATGTCCTTCATGCCCTGTGGCGTGGTATAAAAACCGCCGGCGGTGAGATCGCGGAAACGGGCGAAGAATTTTGCGCCGTGTTTAAATTGCGGCGCGGCTTTTTCCGTGAAGCAAATGTCGTCGCAGAGAGCGGTTTTCTCCATCTCGGACAGCACGGCAAAATTCTTGCTGAAACGGCGTTGCGATTCGACATCGATCCACACGAGGCCGTCGAGAATCACCGGTCGATCCCGCGC
>JAYVMJ010000455.1:0-6816 GCA_043759025.1 Verrucomicrobiota bacterium
AATTCTCAAATTCGCTATTGACGTGAGACTGCGTCTCATCCTCACACTTCCGTCTCAAATGAAGCTCACCCATTCCGTGCCTTCTTTTTCCCAGACCGACACCCGGTTTGCAGTCGGCGCCCTGATGGCGGTCGCGCTGGTCGTAGCGTTCATCCTGTCCCTCCACCTCTTTTAACTTTTAGCCCGCCGCCGTTATGTTCCCTGGCTCAAACGGTTCAAATTCACCCGGATTTCCCCGGCCGGCGGAGGGCTGACTATTTTCAATCCCAGTTTTTCCACGCAATGACCCCAGACGACACCACCACTCCCGCTTTTTCACCCACCCGCCGCAAGGCCGCCGTCCTGGCCACCTTGATTGCCGCGCCCAGTTTGGCCATTTCGGCGCAAGCTCAGTCGGTTGCCCCGGCTCCCGATAAACCAGCTGACGGCACGAACCCCGGCCAGACGATCGCGGGCACCACTAAATTGGCCGACGTCACGGTCATCGGCCAGACCGTCAAAGACGTCTCCTCGCCCAAATACACCGAGCCCCTGCGCGACATCCCGCAAACCATCGTGGTGATTCCGAGCAGCGTTTATTCCGAACAAGGCGCAACCTCTCTCCGCGATGTGCTCCGCAACACTCCCGGCATCACTTTCCAACAGGGCGAGGGCGGCTCCGCTCCCGGCGACAATCTCTTCATTCGCGGCTTCGGCGCCCGCAACGACATCTACGTCGACGGGGCCCGCGATCCCGGCGTGCTCACCCGCGACACGTTCAACATCGAGTCAGTCGAAGTTTCGAAAGGTCCCTCGTCCGCCACGTCCGGTCGCGGCTCGACCGGTGGCTCGGTCAATCAAGTCAGCAAAATGCCGCGCCTGGATAATTTCACGAAGCTCGATGCCACTGTTGGCAACGGCGACTATAAGCGCTCCACGCTCGACGTAAACCAGGCCCTCGACTCAACCGTTCTCAAAGGCGCTGCCGTCCGCGTGAATGCGGTTTGGAACGACGCCGGCGTCGTCGGACGCGATGAAGTGTTCAACCAAAGCTGGGGCATCGCCCCGTCCTTCGCCATCGGGCTCGGCACTCCGACCACGCTCACGCTTGCTTACTTTCATCTCCACCAAAACAATTTGCCCGACTATGGCCTGCCGATGACGCTGCCAGCGGGCGCGATCGCCGCGGGCAAAACCATCAACGATCTCGATTGGAGCAATTTCTACGGTCTGGTTTCCCGCGACTATGAGCACATCGACTCGGACGCGGTGACCGGCATCATCGAACACAAGTTCGACGATAACACCTCCCTGCGCAACCTGACCCGCTACGGCGTCAACCGTCGCGACGCCATCGTTACGCCGCCGCGCGCCGTGTCCATTCCACCCACGGTTCCTTCCGCCACCGACGGCATGCTCGATCCGGGCTATGATCCCACGCTCGCCCAAATGCGCCGCACGGACACGAAATATCAGGATCGCGACGACAAAACTCTTTCTAACCAAACCAATCTCACCACCGCTTTCCAAACCGGCGCGTTGAAACACGCCGTCACCGCCGGCCTCGAGGTCGCGCGCGAAGACCAGAAGAGTTATACGAAGGTCGACGACAACGTCCTCGCCGGCGCGCCTAACGCGAGTCGTCCGCCCCTGACCGATCTCTATCATCCCGATCCAAATCAACCGTACACCGGCGCCATTCATCGCAACGGCGCCACCACCGCCGCCATTGCTGATTCCGGCGCGATCTACGCGTTCGACACGCTGAAGTTCAATCCACAGTGGGAAGTTAATTTCGGCGGACGCTACGAGTTGCTCGACGTCAGCTACAAAACGGTCACGGCTCCCACCACCACGGTGCCTTCCGCTGTCACGCGCTTCCAACGCACCGACGACGTGTTCAGTTGGCGCGGCGGCATCGTTTTTAAACCCGTGGAAAGCGGCAGCATCTACGCGGGCTACGGCACGTCATTCAATCCTTCGGTGGATGCGAATCAGGGCCTGAGCCTCGCCGCGACTGGCACGACGAGCGCCACTCTCGCACCCGAGAAAAACCGCAGTTCCGAGCTCGGCACGAAGTGGGATTTGATCAAGAAAAAGCTCGCCGTTTCCGCCGCGCTTTTCCGCACGGAGAAAACGAACGCCCGCACCACCGACGATTCCGGCAACACGGTCCTCGCCGGAAATCAAAAAGTTGACGGCATCGAACTCGGCGCCACCGGCAACCTCACCGACGCGTGGACCGTGTTTGGCGGCTACACTTACATGAACAGCAAGGTCGATGCATCCGGCATCGCCGCGCAAGTGAGTGCCCAACTGACCTACGTGCCGAAGCAGAGCTTTAATCTCTGGTCGACTTACCGCCTGCCGATCGGATTGACCTTCGGCGCCGGCGCGCAGTTCACCGACGGCTACTTCTTCGCCCTGCCGTCCGCCACGGCCACCCCGGCCGTATCGCCCCAGACTCGTTACTGGCTCTACAGCGCGATGGCTTCTTATCCCATCAACCAGCACCTGACGCTGCGCCTGAATATCAACAACGTCACCGACGCGCAATACATTGATCGCGGCTATCAAGGCCACTTCACGCCCGGCGTAGGCCGCACGGTCCTGCTCAACGCCAGCTACAGCTTCTAAACCAAACCCCAGCCCTTGAGCATGGCAACCGATCACGAGACATTTTTAGGAGCCGGAGCGACCCCGCTGCGTTTAACGACCGAACCGCGGCGAGGTCGCCGTGGCTCCACGCACGATCCAGTCTAATCCGTTTCATTCCAATGCTGCTTGCGATTCCCCACGTTCTCACGCCCGCCCAAACTGCCGACGCCAGGAAAATTCTGGAGGCAGCCGAATGGGTTGACGGCAAGACCACGGCGGGAGCGCAAGCCGCGCGGGCGAAAGATAACCAGCAGATTCCAGTCACTCATCCCGCCGCCCGCCAAGTCGGCGAGATGATCCTGAAGGCGCTCGCGCAAAATCCGCTGTTCATGTCGGCCGCGTTGCCGCTGCGCATTTTGCCGCCGATGTTCAACCGCTACACGGGCGGCCAGCAGTTCGGCACGCACGTCGACGGCGCGATCCGCCAGTTCCCGGGTTCCTCGCACCGCATCCGCACGGATCTTTCCGCTACTTTATTTTTCGCCGGCCCGGAAGAATACGACGGCGGTGAACTAGTCATCGAAGATACCTACGGCGCGAAAAGCGTAAAGCTGCCTTCGGGACACCTGATTCTTTATCCGGCCACGAGTCTGCATCACGTGACGCCCGTCACGCGCGGCGCCCGCCTTTGTTCTTTTTTCTGGATCCAGTCGATGATCCGCGATGACGGCAAACGCTCGCTCCTCTTCGACATGGACACCGGCATTCAGCACGTCGCCGCCGAACAACCCGGCAATCCCGGCGTCGTTCAACTGACCGGCGTCTATCACAATCTCCTCCGCCAGTGGGCGGAAATGTAAGTCGACGACTCACGATGTCACAAACGACCACCGCTTCCGTTCCCGCACCGCTGCGATTTTCCGGTTCGTTGGGTGCATCCGTTGCGAAGCCAACTCCCTTCGTTGCACTTTTTGCGGAGGACCGCGCAGGTTCCCCACTCAACTTCGCACAAGTTTCGACCCTCGTACTCTGGTCGGCTTGCCTGCTCGTTGGTGTTCTTGGGTTCGCGCTGCCCTACAGTCGCCCAGGCCCGCCGGCTACTCCGTCCGAACCAGTCGTGGTCGAAAAACTGGAAGTTGAATTGACGAAAGACCCGTTGCCACCAGCTGCGCTGCCGGCCGATCCGCTTTCAACGCCTCCGCCTCCGTCAGCGGTCGATGAGTCGCAAATTTCGCCAGCCGTCGCCGTCGCGGAACCCTCCGCCGTGGCGTTCGCGATTCCGGTTGAAGGACCAACCGTCGTTGTCGCCGCTGATCAGGCCGCCCATGCGCGCCCGGCGACCGTCCCCGTTTCATCGTCCACCGGCTCGTCCTCGCCGCAAACCCTCGTCTTCGGCCAGGGCGAAGGTCGCCAGCCGGCACCGCCCTATCCCGAACGCTCGGCGAAACTTGGCCAGGAAGGAACCGTCGATATGCGGCTGACCGTTGGGACCGACGGTCGCGTGATCGATACCGTCGTCGCGAGCCCTTGTGAATGGCCCCTGCTCAACGATGCCGCCGAACGCACCGTGCGCCATCGCTGGCGCTTCTCGCGCGGACCGATCCGCGAATATCAGGTCGCGATCCACTTCGCCCTCGCGCGTTAATTTTTCCCTTTTTCGAAAATGAAGCCTGTGCTCGCCAACGTCGTCGTCGATTTATTCCTCCGGGGTGGTCCCATCATGTGGCCCATCCTGCTCTGCTTGCTGGCCGCATTGGTCGTCGTGGCGGAACGCGCCCTCTGGTGGTGGTCGCTCAGTCGCCGGCTGCGTCCGGAAATCGTCAACGAAACCTTCCACGCCATTTCCGCCGGCCAATTTGAACAGGCGGTCAAACTCACGCGCCCGAACGACGAACCTCATCTCGCCACGATCCACGCCGGTCTGTTGCAGGCGCACACCTCAATGCCCGGCGCGATGCAACTGCGCGCCACCGAGGAAATCGAACGCGCGGAAAACCGCCTGTGGTTGCTGGGCACGTTCATCACGCTCGCCCCGCTGCTCGGCTTGCTGGGCACGGTCACGGGCATAATGCATTCATTTAATTTCGTCGGAAACGAAGACCTCGCCGCCGTGAAAGTCAGCGGCGGCATCGCGGAAGCGCTGATCGCCACCGCGTGCGGCCTCGGCATCGCGATCTTCTGTTTGCTGCCTTACAATTACCTGCATCGCCGCCACGCGCACCTGCGCGCTCGGCTCGAACGGACGATCAATCACACCGAGCTGCTCGTCGAATCAGCCCGGCATCACGGCCACGATCTCGATGTCTTCGCCCGGCAACGCGCACTCGCGGGTGTCTCGGTTCTGCCTTAATCCGCACATCTCACCCTCAGCCGTAACCATGCAGTCGGATTTAACCACAGAAGACGCAGAACACACAGAATGAACGCTTTTGAGCTCATAAAAAGATTGGATGATCGGGCACCAAATGGGGGGTGTATGGGTCGGCTCAGTCTGAATTTATTACTCTGGTTTCTGTGTATTCAGTGTGTTCTGTGGGCTCTACTGCATCGTTCCGGCTCAGAATGACAACGGCCGACACTCTCTTTGCTGGAGCTACAGCGACCCCCGCTGCGGTTAACGGACGAACCACCGCGAGGTCGCAGTGGCTCCATGAAATATTCCGGCTAACGCTCGTTCGCCATGCCCGTTAAACTCGGCTCCAAGCTTCCTTCCGATACGCCCGAGGCGCGAATTGAGATCATTCCGCTCATCGACATCATGTTCTTCCTGCTCGCGTCGTTCATGCTCGTAAGCCTGAGCATGGTGAACATGAAGGGCGTGAAGGTGAATCTGCCGACCGCGACCACCGCCACCAGCGAGACGAAAAAAGATTTCATCACGGTCACCATCGACAAGGCGGGTCTCGCCTATCTCGACGCAAAACCCGTGGGCGATCACGAACTCGTGCAGGCGCTGTCCGCGAAGCACCAGGCCGACGCCACGCTCCGGGTTTTCATCAGCGGCGATCAGGACTCCCGTCATGGCGATGTGATGCGCGTCTTGGATCTCGTCCGTGCCGCCGGCATCGAGAAAGTCGCCTTTGAAACCCGCGAAGTTTCCAAGCCATGAGTCGCACGTTGACGTGGCTCAACCTCGCCGGCGTGGTGGCGCTCGCGCTGCTTTGCGTTTTTCAATGGCGCACGAACCGCGACCTGAATCTCGACGTCAACGCCTTGGAAAAAACCAGCCAGCTCCAGGCCGTTAAAATCGGCGAGCCGGAAAAAAATATTCAGGGGCTATCCGCCGACTTGGAAAATTTCCGCGCGCAACTAACCCGCGCGCAAACCGAGCTACGCGATACGTCCGCCCAGTTATCGGCCAGCAAACGCGCCAACGCCCAGCTCACGGCCGAGCGCGATCAATTAAAGAACAACCTCGAAAAGTGGACCGCCGCCGTGCACCTGCGCGACGAGCGCCTCGCCGAGGCGAACGATCGCATCCACGAAATCGGCCACCGGCTGAAAGAAGGCGCGGACAAATTCAACGAGCTGGCCACGCGCTATGACGAAATCATGAAGCAGATGGACGAACTGACCGTGAAGTACAACGCACTCGTGACCCAGCTGGACGAAGCCCGCGGCAATTCACCTGCAAGCGCGAAACCGAAATCTTGATCGTCGGTCGCCTTTTCCGACTTCTCCCTCATTTCCCATGAAACGTTTTCGCATTATTCTATTCTGGACGCATTTGGTCGCCGGCTTGCTCGCCGGAATTTCCATCGTCATCATGTGCTTCACCGGCGCGGCCCTCGCTTTTCAAACTGAGATCACGGCCTGGGCCGAACGCGACGCCCGACAGATCAACCCGCCGGCCGCCGAAGCTCCCCGGCTGTCGCTTGACGATCTGATCAAAAAAATACGCGACGACGAACCCGATACGAAACCGAGCGCCATCGTGGTTTCGTCCAATCCGCGCGACGCCGTCGCCTTCACCCTCGGTCGCGAAGGCGCACTTTACGCCAATCCGTACACTGCGGAAATCCGCCGACCCGCCTCGCCCAAGATAAACGATCTTCTACGCACGCTCGAGGACTGGCACCGCGTCCTTGCCATGGGCGGCGACAATCGCGTCATCGGCAAGATGATCAACGGCGCGTGCAACCTAGCAGCCTGTCGGACTGAAAAAGCTGGTTTTCGTTTTTCCTCGGCGGCGATTCCGGTGGAAAGGATAATTGGCGGGGAATGAGGCTAGGCTTGTCG
>JAYVMJ010000456.1:0-7041 GCA_043759025.1 Verrucomicrobiota bacterium
GCCAAAGCGGCCGCTGCGTTCCTCGCCAAAATCCGCATCGATGGAAAATGAGGCATGCCGGCAACGCCGGTGAAAATACCAGTAACGATTGCGCGCCAAATTCACCGCGATGCAATGCAGCCAGCTGATCAGGGACGACTCCCCCCGAAATGTCGCCAAACCCCGGTGGGCGCGCAGCAACGCATCCTGCGCGATTTCCTCGGCGTCGGCGCGATTCTTCAACAAATGGAAGGCAATCGCCGTCAGCCGCGACCGATAGCGCATGACGATCTCGCTGAACGCGGTTTCGTCGCCCGAATTGAAACGCTTGACCAAACCGAAATCATACTGGGCCTCGGCTCGCGACAACGCGGACCGGGCGGCGCGATCGCTCGGAATGCCGGGGGACTTCTCAACGTGAAACTCATTCGCTGCGACCATTCCCCAGAATACCCGAAATGAGTCTCAGTGGACATGGGGTATTGTGCTACCAGCGAACAGCGGGCGAATATATCGGATAGGGATTCCGACGCATTTTCGACAAATCGGAGGCACGTTATACCAATCGCCCGAAATAAATGGACTACGGCAGGGGCCGTTGCCCTCAGCGGCCTTTACCCCAATGAGGGCGGTTGAGGGCAACCGCCCCCACCGCTTCAACCAAGCGCAAAGTCTAAAAATACAGGAGGTTGGTATTATCCGGCTCGGATCGAAGTCTGCTTGGAGCGCGAGCGACTTGGTCCGCGGGAATACGGCAGCGGGGTCGCTGCCGCTCCAATCCGGAGCGAAGCGCGCCGATCTACTGATAGTCACCCTAAAAGGTGACGAAGCCAATTGAGGTAGGGCGCTTTATCCCTAAAGCGCCGTTCAGGGTTCACGACGACGATCTCAGCGAGCGAATCTCCCGAGGCGGCGGTTTAATTCTGCTGGCCAGCAGAACGCCCAACCTCGACGCCCTCGGTCACTTCCTTAGGTAAGTCTCAACCCATCGAAAAAAGTTCGTCCTCCCCTCAACGGCGGCGGATGGTTATGAGTCAGCCAGAAGTCCTTGATCGCTTGGACTATTTCCTGCAATTCCTCCAAATGAAGCGGCTTCACCAAATAGCCGTGTGCCCCCAACGAATAAGCTTTGGCAATGTCGTCATCGCTGGCGGAAGAGGATAAGATGAGCACCACGATCTTTTTCGTTTCCGAATTTTGCCGGAGTTGCTGAAGGACTTCGAAGCCGGAGACCCGCGGCAGCTTTAAATCGAGCAGGACGAGACCGGGCATGGGATTTTTTTGCCGATCGACGAATTCGCCTGCGCCCTCGAGGTAATCCAACGCCTCGCGACCGTCACGGGCGATTCTCACGGGATTGGTGATCCCGAGTTTTTTAACCATGTGTTCAAAGAAGAACACGCTGGTGGGTTCGTCCTCCACCAACAAAATTATCGACGTGTTCATCCTAAATTCCCCCGTTCGATCTTGTCACAGAGCTCACCGAGTTCGGAAGGAGAGCAGGGAGAAACACGGGGTGTGAGTTGATCAGCGATTTTGAATTCACCGACGGGATGATCGTGCATTTTGGTAATTTCCCGCGGCATTTCTCCGCGCGCTCCGTGCCTGCCTCGGCGTACTCTGGGTCCAACTCCGGTTTTTAGGTTCACGTGTGATCGGGTCTGGTTGAAGAGGGTTCCGGCGCTTTCCTCAGCTCGATCCAAAATTTGCTGCCGTGGCCCAGTTCCGAATCGAAATCAATTCGTCCGCCCAGCCGCTGGACCGCCTTGCGGACAATCGTCAGCCCAATACCGGTTCCTTCGAACTGATCAGCGGGATTAATCCGTTCGAACATTTGAAAGACGCGACTGCGGTCCGGCTCGGCGATGCCAATTCCATTGTCCTCAAACCATATTCTGACGAACTCCCGACCGGATTCGCTTTCACAGGTTTTCTTTCCATTTTCGCCCGGCGCGTGCGTTTCGGGAGTGGACGCAGCGCGATGCTCGGCCCAGATCCGTATAGTTGAGTTACTCCGGGTGCCACAAACTTGATGGCATTGCTCAATAGGTTCGAGACGCACTGCGTCAGGAAGCCTTCGTGACCCAGTACGCCGGGCAACTGTCCGTCGATCTGGATAATTACTTTCGGTGGCTGCGAGTTCGGATAAGTGGCAATCATATCCCGGACCAGCTTGTCCAAATCAACCGGCGTTAACAGCGCCTCACTGCGCATGACCCGGGTGTAGTTGAGCACATCCTGAATCAGCAGATCCATCCTCGCGGCGGACGTGGTGATCCGCTCGAGATAACTGCGCGCCTCGACATCAAATTCGCCTGCGTAATCGTCCAAAAGGATGCGCGCAAATCCCTGCATGCCGCGCAACGGCGTCCGCAGGTCATGCGCGACGCTGTAGGAAAATCCCTCCAGATCAGCCACGGTCTCCCGCAACTTTCCCGTGCGCTCGACCACCAGCCGTTCCAACTCATTCGTTTGGTCGGCGAGCCGCCGGTTGGCGCTGTGCAGCGCGGCCTCCGCCAGCTTGCGATCCTTGATTTCCGTCTGGAGCTGTTCATTCAATTTCACCGCGTCAGCCGCCAGCTCATGTTGGCGCAGGCCGGAAATAAGCAGCGCCTCATTGATGGCCGTTATTTCCTCGGCCGGAACGGGGCTCGTTAACTGGATGATCACGCCGACCGGGGATTGGCCAGCATCCAACGCCGGCCACGTCGCGTACAGCCAATGCGCGGGACGTGGCTCGTCATCGACCTTAAAGGCGTGGGGAAAGGGTTCCCCGGTGTGGAAGGTACGGTCAAGGACCGGCAAACAGTCGTCTCCAACCGGGACGATTTCGGCGAATGAACGCCCAATCAGGTCGGTTCGCGATCGGCCGAGGAGCCGGCAAAAAGCCGAATTCACATAGTGGATGATGTGCCGATTTCCAGAAACCTCGACGAAAGGCTGGGGAGTCCGCTCGATCACCGGTGAGGACCGATTTTCCAAGTCAGTTCGCGGCCACAGTGAATGATCTGATGACAACTCGAGCGGCATGGGAGGTGGGTGACTGCGCGTGGCACAAAAGCCGGCTAGACGTGCGATCGATGCACTGACTCCAGCGCGCCTCGCAGGTCGGCCATCGCCACTGGTTTGACGAGGTGAGTGACGAAACCAGCGGCCCGCGACCGGGCCAGGTCTTCCTCCATGCCATAGCCGCTCAAAGCGATGCCGCGAAGTCCGTACGCTGATCGCAATTTTTCCATCAATTCGTTGCCCGAGCCATCGGGCAAACCGAGATCGGAGATCACGAGATCGAAGGTGTTGACGGCGGTCGCGGCCAACGCCTCCGTCACGTTCGTCGCAGTGATGACGCGATGGCCGTCAGCCTTGAGCAGGTGACACAATGTTTTTAGCGTCGCCAGGTGATCTTCCACGAGAAGAAGCCGGAGGGAGGGACCTTTGTCCCCGGGTCGCGTCGATTGAACCAAAGCCGGCGGCGACAGCTCCGATACGCCGGCCGGCGGCTCGAACGCGCCAGGCAACTTGACAACAAAGGTTGCTCCCTGATTTTTCCCCGCACTGCTGGCGCTGATCTGGCCGCCATGCAAGGAAACCACCGAGCGGGCAATCGTCAGCCCGAGCCCGAGGCCGCCAAAGCGATGATCACCGGTCCGGCCGCCTTGGTCGAACGGCATGAAGATTTTTTCAAGATCGGTGGGATTGATCCCGATCCCCGTATCCGCCACTTCGATTTTAAACCACGTCCCGGCGCTGGCGGTATTTTGGTTGGTGGTCCGGACGGTAATTTTTCCTCCGCGTGGCGTAAATTTTACGGCGTTGCGGAGAAGATTCCAGACGATCTGCTGGAAACGGGCGGGATCGGCCATGAGTCCACTGTGCACCGCCGTAAACACCCGTTCGATTGAAATTTCTTTTTCCGCCGCCTCATCGCGCAAAATTTCAATGGCAAGGCCGATGAGCGAATGAGCGTCGCAAGCCTCCGATCGCAGAAATAGTTTTCCGTTGGAAATCTTGGTGATGTCGAGCAGGTCATCGATGATCCGCGCTTCAAGGGCGACGTTCCGTTCAATCATGCCCAGCTGGTCCCTGACCTCCAGCGGCAGTCGCTTGTCCTCCCGCAAGGCGGCGGCGGCGATCAACACCGGCGTCAACGGCGTCCGGAGTTCGTGCGAAAGGGCCGCCAAAAATTGATCCTTGGCGTGATTGGCCCGCTCGGCCTCGAGGGTGGCGGCCCTCAGTTGATCGTTGACCGTGCGCAAAGCGACTTCCGCCACCATGCGATCGGCGATCTCAATCCGCGACCGGCTGTTCAACTTCTCGGCTTCCTCCCGCAACTCATGCTGGCGGAGACCGGAAAGCAAAAGCGCCTCGTTCATTGCCGCCATGTCCTGATGGTAGTGCGGAGACTTCGTCAATTGGATGACCACCCTTTCCGGCTGCTCACTGGCACCCAACGCCGGCCACATGGCATAAAGCCATGAGGTGGGATCCGCCGTCGAATGATCCGCCTCGAAATGGGTTTCGAACTCCCCGGTCCGGTAAACCCGATCGAGCACCGCGACACATTTTGCTCCGTTGCGCACAATCTGGTCGAAGGGCTTCCCGACAATCTCCGCCCGGTTCTTTCCCAGCAACCGGCAGAAGGCCGCATTGACGAAACCCACGAGATGGCGGGGTCCATCCACTTCGACCATCGGCAGGGGCGCGCGTTCGATCAACGGCGCGGCCAGACTTCGAAGATCCGAATTTGAAACCATGATGAATCCTCAGGCGGACGATTTGGGTTCGGGAGGCGCTTCCTTCCGTTCACCGACCCGCTCCGGTTGACCGCTGGTCAGACCGGTATAATCGGTGCGATGAGGGCTGATGATGACCACCCCGCTTTCGTCGATGATATATTCACGGATGTCCTTGCTGTGATTGCCGCCGCGCATTTTCACCACCACGAGAATTTTCCTCAGCTGTCCGTCGATTTCCACGTAGCGTAGCCGGACAATGTCGTCGGTGAGGAAAGAAATCGCATAGTGACTGAATTGAAAGGAGGTGAAGGAGTCCTCAATCTCCACCGTGCTCACGATCGTCACCCCCGCTCCGGTCAACGCGGCGATCATCCGGTAAAGCGATTCGCGGAAGTCCTCGCGAAATCCCGGGGCCAGCGCCATCTCGAAACCCACCAGCGAATCGATCACCAGGCGTTCAGCGCCGGTTCTTTTGACCGCGTCGAGAATCTCCTGCATGGTTTCATCGACCGAAAGATCCAACGGGCGCAGATAAAGGATTTCAAGTTTACCAGCCGCTTGCGGGGTTTTCAGATCCATTCCGAGTTTTTCCGCCCGGGCCGCGTATTCCAAGGGGCGCTCTTCGAAGATGGCGATGATCCCGGCTTCACCTTGCTTACATCCCTCGGTGATAAACTGGGACGCAAGCACCGATTTCCCGGTGCCCGAGGGCCCGGCAATCAGCACGCTATCCCCTTCCTGAATCCCGCCACCCATCAGCCGGTCGAGTTCAGGAATGCCGGTGGAAAGACGCTTCGTTCCGTGCGGCTTCTCCTTTCTAGCGGTCAGGCCCAGCGTACGCGAAAATGCCTGCAAGCCGAAGTTTCCAATTCGAATCGTATGCAATCCGGGCACGGAAGCCTGGCCGCGCAGCTTGATGATTTGGAGCTTTCGCACGACCGAGTTCCTCTCCGCAATTTGCGTGAGCCAAAGTAATCCGTCAGCCACGGTGAACACCGGGTTGTCGCGAATCTCACTCTCGGTATATTCCCCGATGAGAAAAGTGGTCGCCTGAAAACTGGTGAGCAGCATGGCCAGGCGCTGAAGAAACGACTGCAACTCCATTTCGCTCGTGCCACCCCGCGGAACTTTACGAAGCACACTCCGGAACGAGTCGACAACCACGATCCCGGGATTGGTCGCCTCAACTTATTCCGTGATTTCCGCCAACACGGCGTCCAAATCCTTCTCCGCCGCAGCGTCACTCAGGTTGATAAAACGGATTGATTTACCCAGCTTGGTTTCATCGAAAAATGTATACTGCTGCTGATAGCGCAGCATTTTGAGGGGAGGTTCACCCATGACCGTAAAATAGAGCGTCGGACGTTTCGCCGTCGCGTTGGCGAACACAATCTGGTGCGCCAGGGTGGTTTTCCCGCAGCCGGGTCCTCCCGCGATGATATTGAAGGAATATTCCGGCACGCCTCCGCCCAGAATTTCGTCCAAGCCGCGAACGCCCGTGTGAAGCTGCCGAATGGTTGCCTTGCCCGCGACAGCAGGAGCGTTGGCGGGAGATTTTTGCGGAGTAACTTCAGGCGGTTTTTTCATTACTTTTTTCGACTGAATCCGATTTTAGGAAAGCCGCCTCCGGCCACACATTGTGCACAAAACGCCGCGTTAATGCTGCGCCAATAAAAGTAATGAGGAGCCCATGCAGTTGCGCGATGAGCGCGGTTCCTCCGCGCGCCGCGTCGTCACCGTCGAGTTGACCCTGCCTCTCGCCGGAGAACTTGAGGCCGCCGTCAGCGCCGGCCTCCACTCCGGCCAGCCACGGTTCCTCGGCCTTGGCCAAAGTCAGCGCTCGCGAGAAAAGCGAATGGAATCCGCCCACGCCGATGAGGCTGGACAAAGGCTGGCGGAATTTCTCGCACACCCGAAAAGCCGCACGACCCGCGCTGTCGGAGGAATCGCCCGACCGTTGCTCTCCGGCAATCAAACGTAGCGTCATCGATGCAAGGTCAGCAGGAGTGACCGACCCCATCGATTCGGACGAGAAAGCGGACTTGGACGACGCTTGAACGGAGCCCATCTCCGGACCGTGCACGACGCGCTGTCGTGCAATTTTTCGATCTGTTTTTGAATCTTCCTTCATCGGAGGCAGGCCGCGGCAGTCGGCATTGCTTTTTTCTGCTCGTCTAAGCGTGAGTGAAGATGACCAGTGAAGTGCCGAACTCCTCGAGTGGCTTGCGTTGAAGCCGATCCTTCATCGTGGTGTTGTGTTGTGTTGTGTTGTGTTGTGTTGTGTTGTGTTGTGTTGTGTTGTGTTGTGTTCGGCTGAGTAGTCGCG
>JAYVMJ010000457.1:0-2943 GCA_043759025.1 Verrucomicrobiota bacterium
CCGGACATTAGGAAAGAAAATTTCCGCCCCGTTTCGCATTGCTCCGCATAAAAGCGAGAATCGAACATTTCTTTAATCCCCGAGCACCATGAAAAATAAAACCATTGGAATTTTGTGCGTCCTGCTATTCGGAATCACGGCAGGACTTCAGGCCCAGAAAATCGCGCTGACCCCCTCGATGATGACCATTGAGACCGGGACGGGAAATGTGGCCGCGTTCGTCGATGAACAAACCACGGCGGGCGATCCGCTCAACAACAGCGGTGGAATCCCCTCCACCCAATGGAGTCCGGGTTGGAGTACGCCCACCTACAGCGCCTATCTCGACCTGGGCGTGGCGTACAATCTGACCACCGTTTCCCTGTTCGAGGGCAATGGCGCGACGCAAAACATCGTGGTGTCCGCCGGAAGTCCGGGCGCGTGGACGCCGGTGTATACGGAGAGTCTCAATACATGGCACAAATGGTTTAATCATCCCGTCACCATCACCACACGTTATGTGCGCTTTACGGTTCCCCAGGGATGCAGCGTCGCAGAGGTCGTGCTTTACGGCGGCGTGGCCGGCGCGCCCGTCACCGGAGTGAGCGTCAGTCCCTCGACCGCATCGATCAGCGTGGGAGAAACGTTGCAATTGACCGCGACGGTGGCGCCGGCGAACGCGACTAATCCAGCGGTCACGTGGAGTTCATCGGCCCCGGCGGTCGCAACCGTTAATGCGTCAGGATTGGTGACGGGCGTAGCCGCCGGCAGCGCGATCATTACGACGACGACTGCGGACCAGGGAAAATCGGCCACTGCGGCGATCACGATTGGTGCATCCGGCGGGGCCGCAAAGCTAACTTTGTCGACCGGCATGGTGACCAAGGAAAGTGGCGACGGAAACGCGGGGATGCTCGTGGACGAGCAGGCCGCCGCGGGCAATCCGCTGTCCAATTCGGGTGGAACCCCAACGTCCCAGTGGGATCCCGGTTGGTCCGCGTCCACGTACAACGCGTACCTCGATTTGGGGAGCGTGTACGATATCTCCGCTCTTTCTCTCTTTGAAGGAAATGGCGGGACGCGCGACGTGATCGTTTCGACCGGGAGCCCGGGCGCGTGGACCCCATTGTACACTGAAAGCCTCAACACCTGGCACAAATGGTTCACCCGCACGGCCACGGTAACGACGCGTTACGTGCGCTTCACCGTGACGTCCGGATCGAGCCTCGCCGAGGTTGTCATCTATGGCTCCGTGCACAACGACCTCATTCCGCCGGCGGCGATCACTGATCTTGCCAGCGGCAACGCCACCTCGAATTCCGTCGTGCTGTCCTGGACCGCCCCGGGAGACAACGGCAACGTCGGAACCGCTGCGGCGTATGACATTCGTCGCAGCACTGCTCCGCTCACGTCGGCCAACTTCACCGCGGCGACCGTCGTGAATGGTGCACCCGCGCCGGCCGGGGCGGGGACAATGCAGGGGACCACCGTGACCGGCCTCGCGCCCAGTACCTCTTACTACTTCGCCATCGAGACCTCGGACACGAGGCCCAACGTCTCGGGGATTTCCAACGTGATCGTCGCGGCCACGAACGCGCTGGATACAACGCCACCGGGCGCAATTTCCAACCTGTCCGCCGGAGCGGTGACTTCAAGTTCGGTGGGGTTGAGTTGGACGGCGCCGCGCGACGATGGCTACGCGGGGACCGCCACCGTGTATGATATCCGATGGAGTACATCGCCGATCACCGCCGCCAATTTTGCGTCGGCGACGGCGGTCTCCGGGGTTCCCGTGCCCGTGGCTGCCGGTGCGACCCAGACGGTGACCGTTTCGGGCTTGTCCGCGCTTACGACTTATTATTTTGCCATCAAAACTTCGGACGAAGTGCCAAACGTTTCCGCGCTATCGAACGTACTCGTGGTGCAAACCATGTCGGGTCCCGCGCGCAGTGCCATCACGTTCGATCAGTTCATGGGGACCCACGCCTTCGTCGACGACCCGGTCAATCTCATGCAGTGCGTCGGTTTCATTCGCGAGTACCACAATTGGAATTGGGACGAGGGCGACCTCTGGAGCGGCGGAGGAAACGTCAACTACCCGCGTTATCCGAACAATAAAATGCAGTTCGCGCCCAAGTATGCGGGTAACTGGAATTTCGATGCCTTCTATACCGCGGTGAAAGCCGCGGGCGTGACCATCGAACCGTGCATCCAGGGGTCGGCGGCCTGGTTGCAGGGAGGGACTAATTTCCCCTTCAACAACAAGCCCGTCGACACGGCGGGCGCGTCGACCACGGTGTCCAATAACTATCAGGCCATCGCCAATCATTTTTTCCAATTCGCGGCCCGTTACGGCAGCGCGGTGGTGGCGGATAATTTGTTGCAGCTCGACGCGGACCAACCGCGCAACTCCGGCATGAATTTGGTGAAATACATGGAGGACTGGAACGAGGAGAATAAAAATTGGGAAGGGCCCGATGGCCAATTCAGCGCCCAGGAATATGCCGCGATGCTCAGTGCTGACTACGACGGCCATTGCCGCGCGATGACGGGCGGAACGGGAACGTTCGGAGCAAAAAATGCCGATCCCGCCATGAAAGTGGTGATGGGCGGTCTAGCCGAGAACGGAGATCAGGCGCCGCAGGTTTTCGTCACCTTCATCAACGACATGAAGACGTGGTTCGTGGCGAATCGCGCGGACCACAAATTCGCGGCGGATGTGATCAACGTGCACCATTATGCATTCAGTGCCGGCAACATCGCCGGTCCGGGGCCGGGCTTGAGTCCGGAGGCGGACAACGTTGAAAGCCGCCTCAAGCTGGTGGTTGATTATCGCGACCAGCAGCTCGATCCCGCGACGGAAGTGTGGATCAGCGAATTCGGCTGGGACACCAATCAGGGTTCGCCACTGCGCGCTCCGCCGATCGGGCCGTTTGATGTCCAGGAAGTGCAGGCCCAGTGGAT
>JAYVMJ010000458.1:0-2901 GCA_043759025.1 Verrucomicrobiota bacterium
GTTGGAGTAAAATTCCTTCTGCTGGCGAACTCACTGGGCCTTGAGCGAGTTGATGAAAGACTCTGATTCCTTGATGGAGGCGTCCATGTCGGCGATCAGGCGCGAAATGTCGGCTTGCAGCGTGCTGTTGGTGGTATCCAACGATGCGATCGCCCGGGCGTTGAGGTTGTGCTTAAGAAACAGCACTTGGTCGTGGAAGGTCGCGAGTACCGGGTCCATGCGGTCGGCCGCGCGGCGCATCAGGCGGATGAGGTCGTCATAACGCTGACGCGTGGCGTCCAGTTGACGCTGGCTTTGGTTGCGCAAAGACTGATTCGAGTACTGCGACAATTCCTGTTTCCATTCGCGGAAAAGCGCCTCAGCCACATCTTCTACGGAAGCGATGCGCGCGTGGACCTCTTTTGCGGCCGATTCACTGCGCTCGTATTGTTTGTTGAGGTCGTCGTATTTCCGCTGGAGTTCGCCGCCGTCGACCTTGGTGACCGCGAGAAAATGCTCGAGCGCGCTGGCGAACTGTTCCTTCGCCTCCGATTGGGCTTTCCGGGTGTCGTCCACGCGTTCCACGAGCAAATCGCGTTTGGCATAGCCGAATTTCTCCATCGTGTCGTAATACACCGAGGAGCAACCGGCTCCGACGAAAGCCAACCCGAGCGCGAACCAGAAAACGGTAAGTTTCATAATGGAAATAATGACTGGGGAAAGTCCTCTTGGTGCCGCTGGCAAAGACAACGTCAAAACGGAAATCCAATCGAAAAGAGCAGTGTGCCCGAGGGGTCTTGGGGGCGGGGGTTCAGGTTGTGGCCGTATTCCACGCGGACCGGGCCGATGATTGTTTGGTAACGCACGCCGAGTCCAACCGAGTAGAGTTTTTCGGAAAACGGATAGTCGGAGAGATGGGCGGCTTCACCGAGCGCGTCGCCGAACGCGACGACCGACCATTTTGCCGTGAGCGCCTGTTCCAGCTCGAGGTTGAACAGCAGGTAGGATTTCGCACCGACAAACTCACCGTCGGCGGTGCGCGGCGAGGCCTCGCCTTTTTGAAATCCACGAATCGACCCTTCGCCACCGGGATAAAAAAGCACACTCACCGGCAGGCTTTTGTCATCGGGCGCGCCGAAGGTGGTGACAATCCCATGCGAAACCCCGGCGTGAAGCCACCGGCCATTGCCCCAGTTCGTGTGGTACGACGCGTCCAGGATGATTTGCTGATAAACCACTTCACCCCCGAGCGCGCGATTTGCCGCCTCAACTTGCGCGGAAAGCTTGTAGCCTTTTTTTGGCCGCAGCGGGTTGTCGCGCCGATCGCGCACGAGACCGAAATCCAAACTCGCGACGTCCGTCTGGTTTGGGTCGGTCAAGCGCGTGGCGAGTTCGTTGTTCACGTTATTCAGGTGCTTGAACGTGTATCCAGTGGTCAGCGCCAGGCCGAGCCGGCGCAACGGCCAGAGCACCGACACGTTTGCGCCGTATTCCTCGCGCCGGAACGACAGTTCATCCCGGCGAAGACCGTAAAGCCGGACGCTGCCGTCCGTGGTGGTGCCAAAAAGTTCGGGCACCGTATAGACGTAGTCGGCCTGCGAACTCTTCATCGATTCGATGACTTTGAGACTGTCGGTATGCGCACGATCGAAGAGATTGAAATGTTGCCATTCGAAACCACCCCGCAGCTGTTCATAACTGCCGTAACCGGCGAGCAGGCTCAACTCCTGGAGTTTGCCTTCGGTGACGGCATAATGCACATCACGCACATCGGCGTCCGATGGTTCGTAATTCAGGTCGACGCTTCTGAAAACCCCGAGTTGCGAAATCCGCGCCTGACCGTTGTCGAAGCGGATCGGGTTGAGCAAATCCCCGGTTTTGCCCGGCACCAGCCGGCGGATGGTTTTTTCCCGGGTGTGGGTGTTACCGGTGATCCGTACTTCACCGACGTGAACCACGGGTCCGGGAGTAATTTGGGCGACGACCGTCACCGCTTTAGTTCCGTCGCCCGCGTCGGCGGTCTGGGTGACGAGTTTAACCTGCACATCGGGATGCCCGCGCGCATAGTACCAACGCCGAACGGCGGTCGCCGTATCCTGCCGCCAGAGCGACGTCCAGTGTTCACCGATTCGATCCGCCACGATTTTCTCCGGCGGCTCGCCGTGATCGGTAATCGAGAAATTAATCTCAGTCACATTCCAGAGGCGGCCTTCGTGCACCTTGATTTCCGCGCGCACTTTTCCGGTCGTGTGGTCCACCTCCACGTGGCCCGTGGTTACCGCCGCCTCGGCGTAACCCTGTTGGCGCAACGCCTCCTCCAGGTTGCTTTCGTCGCGCTGGAGCCGGCCCGGGGAATAGATGCGCTCCGACGCGAGCGGGATGAGCAGGCCCTCGCCAACGAAGAATCCGCGGGCGTCCTTTTCCGTCAACGCCAGCAAGCCCGTGAAAGTGATTTCCTGCAGCGTGAAACGTTTGCCGCGATCCAGCCTCAAGGTGGCCGCGGTGGCTTCGAGTGGGCGGGGCAACGAGTGTTCCAGCGTGGCGTCGAGCGGATACTCCGCCGTGGTGCCGGCCTTGAGCGTAACATGGGCCGTCAGTTTTGGTTCGAGATAACCGTCATCGTTGACCGACGAGATTAGAACCAAGGCCGCGTCCTCGATCGCGTTGGCGTCGAGCGTGGGACCGTGCAGTTCGCCGAGCAAAACCTTCAGACGTTGTTCCGACTTGCGATTGCCAAACCAGCCGAGTCCACGCACCCGCAATTCCGCCGCGGGCAATTGCAGCGCGCAGAGAACGGCCCACGCCAAGATGAGTTTGCCGAGAATGGAGCCGCAGCGACCGCGCTGCGGTTGCGCACGGGACCACGGCGAGGTCGCCGTGGCTCCAGTGCGGATGGTGGAAGTGCGGCGCATTTCCATTCGG
>JAYVMJ010000459.1:0-10332 GCA_043759025.1 Verrucomicrobiota bacterium
TTTATTCGAAGGCGAATATTTATCTGTAGACGCCTTCAGTCGGCAAAGTCCGACAGGCTGCTAGCCGACCGCGATCTTTTCCACAAAGTTTTCCTCATCGCGCTGTTCGCGTGGGTCGGCCTGGGCGCCGACGGCCTTTCCTCCTCATGCTACGGCCCCGAGGAAACCTTCCGCACGCTCGGCACCCACCCGCATCTCGCGGTGTTTGTCGCGCTCGCCTCCGTTATTACCATCGCCGCGATTTGCGCCAGCTAGCTATTCGCAGATCATCTCGCTCTTCCCGAGCGGTGGCGGTGGCTACCTCGTCGCCAGCAAACTACTCTCGCCGGTCGCCGGCGTCGTCTCGGGCTCAGCCCTGTTGATCGATTACGTGCTGACCATCACGATCTCCGTCGCGGGCGGCACCGACGCGCTCTTCAGTCTGCTTTCGGCTGCCTGGCTCGACTGGAAACGGCCCTTCGCCCTAGCCGGTGTCACTGGACAGACCGTGCTCAATCTTCGCGGCGTCCGTGAATCTGTGCTGCTGTGGGTGCCGGTGTTTTTTGTCTTTGTCGGCACGCACGCGTTTGCGATCATCTACGTGCTCTGCTCCCACGGCCCGCTGCCCGGCCAAGTGGCCGGTGCGACGTTGCACGAAGTTCACGCGGTCAGCGCCGAGAGCGGTTGGTTCGGCCTGATCGCGATCCTGCTCAAGGCCTACAGCATGGGCGCGGGCACTTACACCGGCATCGAAGCCGTCAGCAACGGACTGCCGATCCTGCGCGAGCCGCGCGTGCGAACCGGGCGACGCACGATGCTGTACATGGGCATTTCGCTCGCCGTCACGGTGGCGGGACTGCTGCTTGCTTATCTGCTTTACGCCGTCGTCCCAGTTGAAGGCAAAACCCTCAACGCCGTGCTGCTCGAAAGCATGACCGCGAATTGGGGCCCGTCCGGCCACGCGTTTGTCTTCACCGCGCTTGCCGCCGAGGCGGCGCTCCTGCTCATCGCCGCCCAAGCCGGATTTCTCGACGGCCCACGCGTGCTCGCAAACATGGCGCTCGACCGCTGGTTCCCGGCGCGCTTCGCCGCCCTGAGCGATCGCTTCGTCACCCAAAACGGCATTCTGCTCATGGGGGCAGCGGGCTTTGTCATGATGGTCCTGACGCGCGGCTCCGTGGCACTGCTCGTCGTGCTCTATTCCATCAACCTCTTCATCACGTTCTCACTCTCGCAACTCGGCATGGTCCGCCATTGGTGGAGCGTCCGCCACTCGGAGCCCGCGTGGCGGCGCCGCATCGCCGTCAACGGTTTTGGCCTCGGCCTCACGACGTTCATTCTCGTTTCCCTGACGATCGTGAAATTCAACGAGGGCGGCTGGGCCACGCTGCTCGTCACCGGACTGCTGGTGGGCGCGGCCTTCGCCATCAAACGCCATTACCAGGGCGTCGCCACCCAGTTGCGCCGGCTCGATCCTGTTGTCGCCGCCGCGGACGAATCCGTCGCGCGCGAAATATCTGTCGACGCGGCCGCAACGAAACTACGCGACCCCGCGCCGCTTGATCCGCAGGCGCGCACCGCCATTTTATTGGTCAACGGCTACCACGGCCTCGGACTGCACCCCGCGCTACATATCCCGCGCATCTTCGGGGACACGTTTCGCAATTTTGTTTTCCTGCAAGTCCGCGCCGTGGACGCCGGCAGTTTCACGGGCACCGCCGAGATCGAGGCCTTGCGGGCCCACACGGTCGCCGCCGCGGAGCGCTACGCCGAGTGGGCCGCGCCCACGGCTACGGCGCCGCGACGTTTACCGCGCTCGGCCACGATGTGTTGGGCGAGGTCATGCGACTCGCGACTTCCGCCGCCGAACGTTTTCCGAACCACGTCTTTTTTGCCGGACAACTTTTATTTTCTCGTGAGACGCGCCTGACCCGCTGGCTGCACAACCACACCGCCTTCGCGCTACAACGCCGCTTCTTTCTGGCCAACCTTCCCTTCGTCATCCTGCCGGTACGAGCCGGTGAAAGATGACCTGATGGGGACGCCCAGTCCGCCGATTTCACACCCGAATCCGGACAAGCAGCGTCCAGCAAATAGGCCGCCGAATGATCACTAAGGTCACCCCGTGAAAGCCAACCGCCCGCCACTCCGATGTTCTCCGCCATGCATTCGCAAAAAACCCGCGCTCACTTCGCTTTGCCGGGTGCGCCCCGCTTCAGCGCGAACCCAAGCGGAGGGGCTAGCACCGCCGATTTTTTGCGGCCGGCCGGGGCGGCGCGTGGAGTCGGCACCGTCGCGGGCAGCACCGCAGCCTTCTTCCCCGTGCCCTTGGCGCCGCTCTTCGTCGGGGGCTCCACCTGACCTTTCGCACCGGCATTGAACGCCCGCTTCACGCTGCCCTTTCCCACACGCTTAACCTGACCCTTTTCTGGCGGAGGCGCGCTGTCCGCCGGTTCAATGTCGATGCCGAAGACGTCCGACAACTCCGCTGCATTCATCGCGCCTGCATCCGTTGGGACCAGTGCCGCCGCATTCGTCGCGGCGCCGATTAGCTCCAAGTGATCCACGCCGCGCAGCACGAAAAGCAGCTCCGGTTGCGTGTCGAGGCGCGCACCAACGCCGTACAAGACCGCGGCCAAATGCTTGCACAGGCTCGCGGAATCCGGGCAACTGCAGTCGAATTTAATTTCCGACGGCTGCGGAAACAGTCCCTTGTCGCGATCGGTGATGATCCGCATGACCGCGTCCGACAACCGGCCCTGCAGGAGCCCGACCAGCGAATCGATTTTCCCTGCACATTCCGCCTTGATCGCTTTCCAGCGCTCGCGCTTGAGCGGCGCGATGGTGATCGCGCCGCGATAAAGCGACGAACCCATGATCAGCGCGGTGACCTTGCCCGGCGCCAGCTGGACATCCAGCACCGAGCCGTTGCGCACGTAAGTGCGTCCGCGCGGCAGACGGTTTTCGTAATCGCTGAACGACTCGAGGTGCGTGCACCAAGCCTTGCCCCAGAAGGTGCTCGCAATGGTCCGGCCGGCAATTTTCACCGGCGAAAGCATAGTCCCATTTTTAGCGAGCTTTTGCGCGTGCTTCGCGGCCTTCGCACGACGTGCGGCGACGCTTACATAGGGAGGATAAAAGTTCCACGACATCGTCCGCATCAATTGAATTATCGCGGAGATTTTGTCGAAGCCAATTTTCCGGCGCTTCGAAACCGTAGCGTGGACAGATTGCCAACGCCTCAATTCCACCCCCGATACTGCTTCGGTGCCCGCCCCGCTGATCCAATTACTTTGGGTGTCCGCATTTTTTTATCCGGCGGATCAATGCGCTCCAATTGAAGTTCAAAATGCCACGAAGCCCCGTAATCGAAGAGGAATTTCATGACCCCTCTTTCCGGCAAACCCAAAGCGTCAACCGTGATTTCGGAGGTGACGTGACCTTCCTCGGAGTCGGGATGAAAATAGGCCCGCGCCATACCCAGGCGGTCGCGGAAGCGGAAGTCGTAGAGATGCTCGCGATCATCGAACTTAAACGCTTTCAGCACCGCGCTGGCCACCTCGTCGAGCGTGGCGCCGCCCGGTACAGCCAGCCGCCGCCACACGTCGTTCGTGGAGCGATGAACGGCGTGCTTGACCTTGAACACATAGACTCCGGCGCGCGCACTTTCTTCGGCCGGCTGAAATACCTTTTCCCACTCGGGAAAATGCCGCTGAAAGATCGGTTGAAAAAAACCATGGTCCGCCCCCTCGGGCGTCCGGCCGAGAAAAAGGTCCGCGTCGTCATCCTCATCGTCAGAACTCGTCGCCGCCAGATGTTCGAGCAGTGCCCACGCCACCGCCTCGCCCCACGGCGTCCGCCGCCCCTTGGCCATGATCCAGCCGTGCCCCTCGCCGCGTCGATTCGCGAGCGATCTCGGCCGCACCTCGATCAATCCAAACCGGGCGTGCAGCTGGGTGTTCCAGGCGGAAACCGCACCGCAAAATTCGTAGCGATGACAGTTTTCATCAAAGCCCTTCCACTGACCACCCTTGAACTCCGAGAGAAACCTCAGGTTGGCCGTCAACTGGTCGGCCAGCCGCCGCTCGTCGGCCCCGCCCAGGACACCGGCATCCGCGTGAAACAACCACGCCTCCAGCAACGCGAAATATTTTTCCGTCGGATTCAGCCCGCGCCAAAACGCGAGCACCGGCGGATCGAGCTGCAAACATTTCCCGTTCACGCGCACCAGACCCATAACGCGCAAGAGCACGAATGGCCCCGCGATGTTCGGGTAGTCGCGCAGCAATGGCCGTGTCAAATCCAAGGCGACGGCCGGCGCGAGCCGCTCATTGAGCGCGGGCAGGACCTCCGCCGGCAGGTTGCCCTGTCGGCTCTTCGTTACAAGGCCCTGCTCGACGATGAATCCCAGTAATGTTTCGACGTCCCGCAAAATCGTGCCGGGGCCGTCGGCGGTGATGGCCTGCTCCGTCAAAGTTTTCTGGGACTGGCGCGCAAGTTTTTGAAGAAGATTCATTTTGAAAAGGGTGAAATCGGACAGGGCTGATCACGCGCACGATTGGTGGATCGTTCAGCAAAATAAATCTGCGGTGGAGGTCCGTCACCGGGAAACTATTCACTGCTGGCCGCCTTCAGATCGAGCGCAACGAATTTCAGCAATTCATCGTCTCGCATTTCCGTGAGCGGAATTTCCCCGCCGTCGGCCAGAACGTCAGCCGCCATCGCCTGTTTATCCGCGATCAGCCGGTCAATTTTTTCTTCCACCGTACCGCGACAGACGAATTTGTGCACGAGCACATTCTTTTTTTGCCCGATCCGATAGGCGCGATCCGTCGCCTGATTCTCCACGGCGGGATTCCACCAACGGTCGAAATGAATCACATGGCCGGCCTCGGTGAGCGTGAGCCCGGTGCCGCCCGCCTTGAGCGAAAGAATAAAAAACGGCGGGCCTTCTTCGCGTTGGAATTGTTCCACCAACCCGCGCCGCTCCTTCACCCCGGTACCGCCGTGCAGTACGAGCCCCGGCCGCTGGAAAATGCCCGTCAGAAAAACCTGCAACGGCGCGGTCATCTCGCGAAACTGGGTGAACACGAGCACCTTTTCCTGACGCGATGCGATCTCGCCTGCCAGCTCGGCCAGCCGTTGGAATTTCCCGCTCGCCGCCGGATCGTAGTCGCCGCCGCCAAGCCATTGCGCCGGATGGTTGCAGAGCTGCTTGAGGCGCATGAGCGTCGCGAGCACGACGCCGCGCCGCTGAATACTTTCAACGGTCTCTAATTTTTCCGCGAGTTCCTTGACTGCCTGCTCATAAAGGATCGCCTGCCGTTTGGTCAGCGCGCACAGCGCCCGCATTTCGGTTTTGTCCGGGAGATCGGCAATGACACTGCGGTCGGATTTCAAGCGGCGCAGAATATACGGCCGCACGAGCTGCCGTAGCGGAGCGAACGCGCCCGGCTCCGTGCTCTGCGCAAGTCGCTTGGTGTAGCGCGTGAATTCCGCGGCACTGCCCAGCAAACCCGGATTTAGAAAATCAAAGAGCGACCAAAGATCACCGAGACTGTTTTCCACCGGCGTGCCCGTGAGGGCGATGCGCACTGGCGCCTTAAGTTCCTTGACCGCGCGCGTCTGCCGCGTGCCCGGATTTTTGATCGCCTGCGCCTCGTCGAGGATGACGCGGCTCCACTCGTGGCGTCGCAGCCATTCCTGTTTGAGCAACATCCCATACGTGGTGAGCACGAGATCGACCCCGACTAGCGCCGCGGCGGGATCGTCCGCCACCGCCGCCAATTTATCCGCGTCGGTCTCCGACGGGTGCGCCGCAAACAAGCGCAGACCCGGCGCAAAACGCGCGGCTTCACCGAGCCAGTTACCCAGCAACGAAGCCGGCAGCACGAGCAACGCGGGCGCCGCGCCGGGTTGTTCCGCGCGTGCCTGCAACAACGCTGCCAGCACTTGCACCGTCTTGCCGAGGCCCATGTCGTCCGCGAGGCACGCCCCGAGTCCGAGCGTCGTAAGAAAATGCAACCAGGACACACCCGCCGCCTGATACGGGCGCAACGTCGCCTGCAATCCCGGCACCGCGGCCGACCCCGCCGGTGCGGACGGATGGCGCAACGTCGCGAGGGCCTTTTCGAGCCAATCGCCCGGGTGGACGCTCGACCAGGTGCGCACATCGGCCTCCCCGACTTCGCTCGCGAGCCCACCTGCGCCGGTTTGCGCACCGGCCAACAACCGCAGGCCCTCGGCGAAAGAAACGCCGCCCTGTTTGCGCGCCGCTTCGAGGGTGTTCCAATGGTCGAGCACAGTCTGGAGTTTTGCGTGGTCCACCTCGACCCATTTGCCTTTAAGCAACACGAGGCCGGCGTCGGACGCCGCGATGCGCGCCCACTCCGCCGGCGTGATGGCCTCATCATCGAGCGTCAGTGCGACTTTAAAATCGAGCAAGGCGTCGAGGCCAAGCCCGGCGGTTTTCGTCCCGCCCACTGTGACGCTGACCGTCGGACGCGACGGCCGCCCCGCCTTCCACCAATCGGGAATGCGCACCAGCAGACCACTGTCCTCGAAAAGCGGAATGTCGCGGAGAAACCGATGCGCCTCGCGTGGCGTCCAGACCTGCGGCTGGAAAACGCGTTGCGAATCGACGAGCTCGCGGGCCAGTTCGCTTTTCTCCGCCGCCCGCTGGACCGGGGCGAGGAGGGCGAGCAACGCCTCGCGATTGCGCGCGCCCGCGTAGTCCTGGAGTGCGCGGCCGAGCGGGAGGTACTGCGGCTTCGCCTGCTCCGAAATCCGGTGCGTGTACGTCGCCAGAAACGCGAAAGGTTTCGCGGGATCGCGCTTGTTCTCGGCGAGATGAAAGGTGACGCGACCGACTAGGCGCCAGACCGGATTTTGGGCCTTGAGCCACGCCGGAGCGCCGCCCTCGGTGGCGCGGATTTCGGAAAAAACCAGGGCGTCAAGTTCTCCCCACAGCGTGCGCAGCGTCTCCGCGCGCAAATATTCCGCGCCCGGCATCGGCGGGGCGGCTTCGGCAAACCCCGCCAGTTCATCGTCGGGCGGGGGCGCGAGCGTGACGGTGGTGACGAGGTCCGCCGCGTGACACAGCCGCGTGAGATAACGCCGGCCCCATTCGCGCCAGAATGAATCTGCCGGGGGCAACGACGCATCTAGCGCGCGGGTCGCCAGACTCAACAAGAGATGAGCGGACGACTGCGCGGCGGCGGTGCGCAAGAGTGCGGCCACGCGCGGTTCGAGCCCGGCGTCCGTTTCCTCGCAATGCAAGCGCCCGTGCGGTGACAGCGAAATTGACACCAGCCTGTTCTTCCCACGCGCCACCGCCTGTCAACCCGCGAACGCCCGATCCGCCGCGAATCGTGCGTGCTCATTCCGTCGCGACCGCGCCCTTCGGTTGCGCGCGATTAAATCTTCAGATGCGCCAATAGCGCGCGCTCCTCGTCTGGCGGCAACGGTTCGCCGTTCACTTCGAGAATGCGCCGGGCCAGCGGCACAAGTTGCTCCGCCGGCACTTCGACCACGCCAATTCCCTGACGCCACTGGATGATCGGCAGCCCGAAGGACAAATTTTCCAGCACCACCTTCGCGTAAGCGCGACGCATCGCCCGCATAGAGCGGCGCGTCTCCTCGGCCGGCGTAAACGCCGTCGGTTCTTCCAGCTTCGTGGGCGCTTGGTCGGACATGAAACTAACCTTGGATACCTGCTTGATGAACGCAAGCCGCCTGGCATCCACCCCCTCAAATACCCCGTCCTTCTCCTGCGCGACCAAATGCGGTTGTGCGCCAGTGTTGTCGTATAGACGCCAGTAATCGCAAAGCGGACGATACAGTTCCGCCAAATGCCGTATGCCCACATTGAAGCGCCGAGCCTGCACCTCGTCCGGAATATTATGTCCGCCCTTTTTCACCCGCTGCTTCACGCGTTCCCGCGTGATGTTCAAATCGGGAATCCACAGAAAATCGAGTCGGATGCGGTAACCGGCTGCCCGCCAAAGTTTCAACAATGGCGCATAAGCCCGTCCTGATAGTGTGGTCTCAAAGGAGAAATCCTCCTGCCGCTCGCCCAACTCGCGCAAACGATTCAGCATAATGCGTCCCGCCTCAAAGGCCGCCGCATCTGCCGCAAAAGGCGAAAGTCCTGCCGCAATCAGATCCGCATTCACGAATTCCTGACAACGCATTTCCTGCGGAAGAAAATCACGCACGTACGTCGTTTTCCCCGCGCCGTTGGGACCGGCGATGATGAACAGATTCGGCATCAGTGCCGCACACTCAAGCGGCGCAGCCTATCAGCGTCAAACTCCCGCCCCGCTTTTCCTTTGGCGCGTGTCTTCGAGCTGCAGGAGGGGCTTTACGCCCCGCTAGTTTGCGCCGCGGGCTCAGGCCCATTCGGGGCGTAAAGTTCCTCTTACAGTTTGAAACCCCGTCGTGATCATTTCTTCAACTTTCGAATGATGCGCTCGTGCTCCAGCAAATACTCATGCCGAGATTTCAGATCGGGCGGCATCGATGCTTCGACCACAAGCGCCTCCTTCGGGTACTTTTCATTCGCCTAATCAAGCGCAATTCTGATGGGCGCGCCGCGCTCAATCCAACTCAGTACTTCCCGATCATAGCTCTCTTCCGCTGGCGTGCGATCGCCGATGATTTCAGCCGCATTTGCGAGAAACTGTTTGAGGAAATCCATGGTGATTTTGTCATCGAGAAATCAGCCACGAGCTTCAAACGGGCAAGTCATTTCCCCTGGATGCTGGGGAGCAGCGCCTCTGCTCATTTCGCAGGAAGTGGATCGGAAAGCGACAGGGTGATTTCGAGCTTCTCCGATTTGCGGGCAATGCTCCACCTAAGCGCGTTCGCCGGGAGTTCGCTGTTTGACCGGAACCGCCTGGCCCGGCAGTTACCGACACAATCCGGTCACCCACTTTCAAACCGGCTCGCTCCGCGCGACTGCCCGCATCCACTTCCTTCACCAGCATGCCCCCACTGTCTGGAATCGCGGCAAAGCCATACACGACCGGACGTCCGTCGGATTCCACCGGTCCGTCCCATGTGGTAATCGACATTTGATTTTCTTCCAAAACCCAGGGCAGCTTTCTCCCCTGATCAAGCACGACCTTCCACGATGCCAGCGCTTTGCTCCCAATCAAATTTTCACCCTTCCTACCCGAAGTATAGATCGCCGGGTTGCGCCAAATCGCCGTGCCAAGGCGAATATCCCCCGATAATTGTCCGACCTGCGCTCGCCAGTAACCGCCGATTCCGAAGGTGTAGGCGTCCGCTTTCACCAAACCCGCCCGCACGGGATAATCGGCAATATCGGCCAGCTGAAAATCGCCATCACCACCAGTGTCGATCAGCGCCGTGATTGTGCCGTGCTGCGCCGATGGCGTCGCCAGCGTCACGTGAGGCGTCTGCTCAGTGTAAGCAATGCCCGTCCCTGGAGGAGTCGTCGTACCACTGCGCTTGGCCACGCTCACCTTGCGCTGCGGAAAATCAATTTCCAATAACACATCCCGGAAAGCACTCATCCCGATGATGCCGCCGGCGAGGCCTGATCTGTCCAGCAGCAAGTCCGCGCTTTCAGGACTCAGAATCGTGACTGCCACCACTTCCAGGGAAAAACCCGGCGACTCAATGCGACCGGCCAAACCCATAAGCTGACCCTCCACGTCGTCGCTCGCACCAATGATCTTTGCTACGTACTTTCGCGAGGTGGCAACGCGAGCCTCTCGCGCAACCTGCGGGGTAATACTTACTCCCAGCGCACCAGTATCGACGAGAAAAAGATAAGGTCCCTTTCCGTTTATCTTCAGCTCCACGTAAGGGCGGTCCTTGATAAACGTCGTCGGCAATATTATCCGGTCAGCGGACAACCTGGTCTGCCTCGGCGCCTGATCGAGCCGCTGATATCGGACTACGCAGCCGCAAAGTCCAAAACCGGCGAGCAGGAGAACAAACAGGGCATTCCGCATGAGAAGAATCGCGAACATGGAGAGCCTGACAATGGAAACCAATGGGAAAAGGATACCCGCTGGCATTGATCTAAAAAACACCAGCCAGGCACTTCACAAGGAGAGTTTGCGGAAACTCAAAATGCACCGTGTTCACCGAAATTCGTCTCTAAGAATTAACCTCGCGTTCTCCCTTTAATAACGGGGTAATGTTCCGCTATGCCATTTTCCAAGCTCGGGTTGCCAGCGGCCCTCGTCAACGGGGTCAAAGCCATGGGGTATGTCGATCCCACCCCCATTCAGTTGCGCGCCATTCCCGTGGTTCTCGGCGGCGGCGATTTGATCGGGTCGGCCCAGACCGGCACCGGCAAAACCGCTGCGTTTGCGCTGC
>JAYVMJ010000460.1:0-3146 GCA_043759025.1 Verrucomicrobiota bacterium
ACCGGGAGATTTTTATCCACCGCCTGTCGCGGGATACCGCGCATCAGATGGATGCCAAATTTCAAACCGAGCCCGTGAACATAATCGGACAATCCCTTAAAGCCTTTGCCGTCACCAGAGCTCGGAAAACGATTAGCCGCCGGTTGCAGCCGTCCAAAACCATCCATCACCAGCACCGCGTCCGGCCGATAGCCGTGGTCCTTGGCCCCCGGCTCGTACCACTGGATATCGACCACGATATATTCCCAGCCGAATTTTTTCAGATTGGCCGCCATATAGTCCGCCTGCGCCTTCGTCTGCGCCTCTGTGATCGCCGTGGCGAAATTATCCCAGCTGTTCCAACCCATCGGCGGACGCTCCGCCCAGCGATGAAACGCAAGGTTGTCGGCAAAAGCGGGCAAAACCAGTAGAACAAAGACAACTCCGAGGGATAATTTTTTCATGAAGCAACTTACTTCTGAAAAGAATAATCCCAAGGGTCAACCCATTGGACCGCGTCCCACAGCCACCCTATTTCGACCCGACTGGCACGCACGGCGATCCCGGCAGGCGGATATGAATATCCCTCTCGCTCGCCTGCGCTGATTCACGCGCGCGGAGTACGATTTCGTCTTGCACACTTCCCGCCATCATACCGCCGAACTCTTCCTCGGTGAGTCCATGAATTCGCACACCTTGGATCGCCGTGATGTCCATGCCGGCTTCGACGCCCGCAAGAGCGGCGGTCGTATTGGGTCGCACGCGCTCGACGCGCAAGAACGAAAGCCGCGAGGTCGAAGCCTCGGCATCGGGCAATGAGAACAGCCGCACCTCAATACTGGCGAGCGCCAGCGATACCCGCATGGGCGGCAGTTCAAGCGGCGCCTCGATTTCGCCGACCCGCATCTTATCCGCCCGATGGATCACCCCTCAACTTCGCAAATGCGGGTTCTGCTTCCGTGCGGGGCGCATTCCGAAACCCAGCATCCAACGCGCGATTGAGCGCAGCCAACGCCTCTTTTTTATCGCCGTCGAACGCACAGGCCCGCGCCAAATCGAAAAAAACCTCCCTCTGCCCCGGTTGCAAAAAGGCGGACAATTCCAGCATCGCGGAAGCCTGACCGTACTCCCGTTGGTCAAACAACTCACGGACTCTTTGCCGCGTCATGGATCGATAGGCGGCAATCGCCCGCCGGACCATGCGGCGTTCCGGGGAATCCTCCGTGCTCTCAGATTCCCGTCGCAAATCCGACCCGAGTTTCCTTTGCCCACCGCGGCTTTCCATCGCGGCGTCACCGAGTTTTTGCCCCAAGGCCGCCGAAGCCCACTCATGGCCTCCGTCGAAAACCACGAGTCGGTGGACCATGCCGCGTTCGCCGAGTACCTGATCCAGTTTCCGCATCTCGCGATAATTGAAATCCTCAGTCCCGGCAGTCCCGAAAAATCCGAAGGCGATTTTCGCCGGAACCCTGTCCGGCTCAGGAAACCCCGCGCTGCAAGCAATAACGCCCTTGACCAAACCCGACAGCGCCAGCGCTGTGGCCATGCGGGCGCCGCCCGAAACCCCGGCGGTATAAACTCTATGGTGGTCGACGGAAAAATGAGCACTGACATCCTTCATCATCCCGCGGGCCGCGATTTAATTATCACTCCACGGACCGTTGCGCGACGTCAGCGATCCGGCGACGAGACAACCGTATTTCTCCGCCGCCGCCTGCAAACGCTCAACCGGGACGCGACCGTGCGCAGTGGCATCGAAGCAGAAAATCACCGGCCCCGGTAGAGTCCGGTCATAATGCGACGGGACGTACAGTGCGTAATGTTGCGCGGGATCCAACTCGCGGACGACGTCGTCGAGAATCCGCCCGACAAATTTTTATCGAGCCAGCAATGGTCTGGCCAATAGGAGTGCGCAAAAAAAACAATAAGGCCACGCACGGGCAACGAACCAATCGACGCCAGAAGGATCGATTCGTTCCAATTTCAAGACACCAGTTCATTTTTCCAATTTCGTTTCATCGGCGGACCTAACGAGGCCCGCCATTTGGGGGCCTCGACTATCCGGCAAAGCCGTGCCTCAGAAGGTTCCCTTTAACCCCAACGTGAGATGCGACTCGCCAAATTCGTAGCGGTTAAACGGCAGCACAATTTTTTGATTTTGGGGCAGATATCCGCGATAATAGTCGATGCGCTGGCTGTTAAAGATATTTCTCACCAGAAAGTGGACCGCGAATTTGCGATTGAACGCGTACTCGACCTTGAAGTCCGTCGTGGCCTTCTGGTCCCGGTAAATGGCCAGCCGCGTATCGGGAGCGCCCGTCTTCGCATTGGCCGCTGTACCC
This sequence comes from Verrucomicrobiota bacterium, assembly GCA_043759025.1. GTDB lineage: Bacteria > Verrucomicrobiota > Verrucomicrobiia > Opitutales > Opitutaceae > Lacunisphaera. The sequence continues at coordinate 2,322 of JAYVMJ010000460.1, forward strand.
GTGAAGAAACTCGTGGCCACAAATCCGCCGAACAAGCTTTCGGACACCCAGTTGGTGGTCGTCGTCAGTGAAAGTTTCCGGACGCGATAACTGAGGATCAAATCAGCCGTCTTCGGCGACACCGCGCGCAACTGGGAATATTTCGTGTCCAGCGCCTTCAACGGATCGGGGTCACTGGAAGTCACGTCCACATAGGTGAAATTGGCCTGCACATTGAGACCGTTGAACGGTTTCGGCAGGAAGGTCAGATTCTGCGAGTAGCTGAGTTCCACTCCGGCGAGCGCTGATTTGCCCCCGTTGGCCGTGACCGTCCCGGAGGAAAATTCGGCCGGGTCGTAACCGTAATCCGTCGCGATCGTAGAAATTTCCGCGGCGGTCATCGCCCTCGGCGTGATGTAATTCTTAACCTCCTTCAAATATCCGTAGATACTGACGACTCCGGAATTCTTCAGATAGTAGTCGACCGAAAGATCGTAGTTGGTCGAAAAACAGGGTTTCAATTTCGGATCGGGCACATTGATTGTCCCGTCCTTGGCCCCGGCGATACTTTCGGAGGTGATCGTGGGCAAAAGGTCGACGTAATCGGGATGACCCACCGTGCGACTGACTCCGCCTCGCACCACGATGTTTCGATTCGCGCGCGGGTTGTACTTGAAGGTGAGCGACGGATACCACGCGGCGTAGTCGAGAACGCGGATTTCCCGAGTGAGCCGCGATTATTTTCGTAAGATTTCGGCCGCGAATGTTCCCGGCGTGGGAGGTGCTTTCAGAGGGGAAACGCCCCTTCCACCCCGCCACATTCGCTGTTGCCATGCGCCAATCCTT